>CAJBZC010000137.1 GCA_903959965.1 uncultured bacterium | reverse complement strand
GTCTGATCTCTGCGATCTTGTCCTTGATCTGATGCACAACATTGTCAAGTTTCAGAAAAACATCCACCTTGATGATTCGGTCGTGGTAGTTGGACAGCTTGCCGATCTTCCGGTTCACATGCTCGATCAGTTTGGCATCGGCGTCGAAATGCACACATTGGATGTTGATGGTCATGTCTGGACATTTAGATTTCGTGAAAAAAATGAATCATATCCGCACCCGGTTGCGTCTCCGGGAGCGCTATGTTCAATTTACGCCAAAAAGAAGCGAAAGACAAATGACCCTGGTCATAATTATTTGTAAAATGGCCACCCGACTCCATTCGATCAAAATACCAGGGCCATATCAGCCCCTGGGATGCGCCCTTCGATGTGCTTCCTGTAACCGGGCAATGCTGTTGTGCGTGTAAACCTGCGTCGAAGCTAGGCTGGCATGTCCGAGAAGATCCTTGATGGCACTCAGATCTGCGCCGCGATTGGCCAGATGCGTCGCGAAAGTATGCCGCAACACATGCGGACCCCGACGATCCGCAGTACTTACGACGGATAGCTGACGGCGAACCATGCCATAGGCCTGGCGCGGGTGCAGGCGTCGGCCGGAGGCATTTTCGAAAAGGAATCCGGATCCTGCCCCTTCCCTGCCGTCAGACCTCGCAGACACAAATCCGGAGATCCGCTTTGACAGAACCTCCGGAAGCGGAACCAAGCGCTCCTTGTTCCCCTTCCCGAGTACCCGAAGGTTTGATTGGCCACCAGCTACCTGGGACTCCCTCACAGAAAGCAATTCACTGATGCGGAGTCCCGTAAGATACAATATCATCACCATCAGCTGCTCCATGTCTTCCATAGAGCCAGACATCAGCTCCGGAATTGCAAGCAATTGCTCCGTCTGCCCCTCCTCCAGGTAAACAGGCAATCTGCGCGGGACTTTCAACGCCTTCAGCCCGGACACCGGACTCTCCAGAAATGCTCCGGTTCTCCGGCCATGTGTATAATAAGCTTTCAGACTAGAGATCTTGCGATTGACGGATCGAGGCTTCATGCCAGCTCCTGTCAGGGAAACCATCCAGCTCCTGATATGAAAGGATGCAACCGACGCCGGATCAGAAAGTTCATAAGTGTCGGCCAGATAGGAGAAAAATTGAATGAGATCATCCGTGTATGCACAAAGAGTGTGATCCGAATACCTTTTCTCGAAACGCAGGTAGTCGGCAAACCTTTGGATCCTGACATCATTGATCACAGACATACAAAAAAATAGTCATGAAGTTAATTAAACTCCATGACCATCAAATATATTATGAGCGCTGAGGTTCAGGGCTCGATCACTCCAGCCTGTATCTTCTGACGATAGATCGCCTTCAGTATTTCACCACGACGACGGATGGAAGGCTTTTTGAATGACTGACGCTCACGCAGTTGGAGCAGGGTCTTGGCTTTCTCGAACTTCTTCTTGTACTTCTTGAGCGCCTTGTCGATATTTTCGCAATCCTTGGAATCGATGATGAGCATGGTAAGTCCGCTTTTTAGGAGTGCGAAGATAGGTGTTCCTGGTATTTTATCCAAACAATCAAAAAAAATGCCTTAAGCATGCGATCTTGCAGTCAAATCATCCGATATGTTTACCGGAATCGTAGAGGCCACCGGACTGATCCGTCAGGTAACGGCCCGGGGTGGGAACATCACCTTTGAGGTGACCTCCCCCCTGTCCGCTGGCTTCAGGCCTGATCAAAGCGTGGCACATGACGGTGTTTGCCTCACGGTGGAAAGCGTTGAAGACCATACGCACCGGGTGACCGCCATCCGGGAAACCCTCGACAAGACTGCACTCGGAGAATGGACAACCGGGAAAAAAGTGAACATCGAAAGGGCCATGGTCCTGGGTGCCCGACTTGATGGTCACCTCGTACAGGGACATGTAGATGCACGTGGCCGATGCCTGTCTGTCGAAGATGCCGATGGATCCTGGCGCTACCGGTTTTCCTTTCCGGCAAACTTCTCATCACTCATGATCGAAAAGGGATCCATCTGCGTCAATGGCATCAGTCTGACGGCCTTCGATGTAACAGTTGATGCCTTTTCCGTAGCGATCATTCCCTACACCTACGAACACACGAACATTCGGGATCTACGGCCGGGAGATGCCCTGAATCTGGAATTCGATATGATCGGTAAGTACGTAGCCCGATTCAATACCCTGCGATCCGGCGGTACGTCAGCCTGAATCATCGCATCAGGTACATCTTTCCATACCCGTTTCGGAAGAAATTCCCGGTAGGATCACCTTCAGGCTTCCAGCGTTCCATCTGCTTCCCGTCCTTGGTGGCGATGACACGATACAAATAAACCCCGTTAGCGAGCGGTTGTCCGAACTGGTCAGTACCATCCCACCTGAACGCTGTGATATTCCGCCCGATCCGCAACGGACCAAGTTCCTCCTTACTGATCTCGCGCACGATACGACCTGTAACAGTCAGGATCTGTATCCTTAGATCCCGGGGCGGCTGGCTACCCGTCAGCGTAAAGACAAATGCGGTGGATGTAGTGAAAGGATTAGGATAGTTCAACAAATCCGAAATGGCGGACTGGTTCATAACGGTGAAGCGTACCCTAAGATCAGATCTTGCAGCCAAATTCCCGCTCCGGTCACGTCCATTGACTATGAGCTCATACTCCCCATCCTGGGCGAACGCGGCACGCAGATCGATCACCGCCGTGTTATCGGAATTAGGTGCTGAGGCTGCCGGAGTAAATCGCATGGTATCTCCGTCCATCCGGAAAACACGCAGCATTCCGTCAGGATATCTGATCTGCACCTTCATGAGCGCTGTATCATCGAGCAGCAGGAAACGGCTGTCATCTTTCATGCGGATATTGATATGCGGTCTGGAGGAAACAATGTCTCCATCGAGTATGTGCGCACCATCAAAAGTCACGTCCAGCAAGGGATTCAGACCATCCGCTCCCACTTTCACCTTTCGATACAGATAGTTGTTGAACAGGAACTGCTCAGGCTGTTCCGGCCCCGGATTGACATGCAGATATACAGTCGCCGCACCGTTGAGACCCTTGGTGTCCACACGGCCGGACACATGCAGGGTATCCCCTGAAGGCAAGGGTCTGGTCCGGGGTAGTACCACCTCTCTCGCCACGTTGTCAGAACCGGTAACGGTCATGTATAACCGAAGACTGTCAAACGCTGTCGGGCCGATGTTCCGGAATCCTATGGCAAAATCAAGCGGTTGTCCCGGCTCCAGGGAGTCTGGCATGTTGAAGCGCAGGTCAGGCGACAATGCCCCTTCAGGAACAGGATCCGCAGCCAGCCTCCATGATTTCAACTGTGCAGGTGTGAATCGAAGACTGTCGATGATGCGCATGCGCAACCGGAGATGGGGGAAACGGGATGCATCCACAAAAGACAGTGAAGTATCACTACCGGTAATGGTAGCCAGCTGCATCTCCAAACCACTTCGCTCCCGTCCGATGACATCCACCGATACCCTGTCCGATATGCCTTCAGGCCGTTCTGTAGACGTGCTCAACCCGTGCCAGCGCCTGGCAGGTCCAAACCACGGAGACATCAAAACACCCCGATCCAGCCCTTTTCGTACATCGATCCTTCGCTCAATGAATTCATCTCGCGTAGCGCCCATGACCGACAGAATGGGGGTCTCGATGTCTCCGACCCTTCTGAAGAACAGGAAAGGCACATTGCTCCTGAACCGGTCGATATCCGACATCCCAAGTCGTACCAGACTGTGATAAAGTGACCGGCCGGACCCATGCATGGTGGTATCCGACATCCATTCACCAACGAATTGGCTGTTGTTCAACGATCCCATATTAGTGATCGACACATAACAGCGTGCGGGCAGGGAATCCAGAAAATCCATGGCCGCCTTGCGATACAGGGCATCGTCATATGGGAACTCGAAAAGGAAGTCATTGTACTGACAAGGCGCTGAACTTCCATACAGCCCCTTACCTCCCGGTTGAAGGCTGTTTCGCAACGGCATCAGACTAATGCTGTCGTACACCACGATCTGAAGTGAACCGGGACGGCATCCCCAAAGCACATAAAACTTCTCATCTACCTGTACGTTGATCCGATTCTTTGGGAATACTGGAAAAATACCTGTCTTGATGACAATTTGTGCCGGGCGATCATTGAATCGCCAGACCCGGTCATTATCCAGCCGCATGTCCGTGGCGGAAGACTGTAGATGCTGATCGTAATGCCCTTGTGCATATCCGGCCGAAATATCCTTCAGATACTGAAATGAGGAACGATTCCATCGTATCGCTTCGCCCGCAATGGGGGCCGGTGCCGTACGCCAGTAATAAACGGTTCCTTCTGTAAGTATCAGCCCTGGTATCTGAAATCTGAGCAACCCACCGGTCGCATCGATCGCAACCGACTTCCGCGCCGGCGACTGAAAAAGAGCCGATGTATCCAGCTCCATCATATACCTGCGCATCGGTAGCAGGGGATCCGCGGTAGATGCGAGGAATACTGGCTGCGCTGCGTTGATCACCGAGAGGTCAGCAGGCCACACAGGCCGAAGTTCGTCTTCGATCACCATATAGGCCTTAGTAATGGTATTGTTGGTCTCGGAAAGTTCTGCATAACGATCGTCAATGTCCAGGGTCACGATCACCCGATTTTCTCCCTTGTCCGTCAGCGGATTGATCGGCAGCAGTAATTTCAGGCTGTCTTCCCACCGAATGGCCTGGATTTTCCGCAGCAATATGTCACGAACGGAACCATCAGGACGCTGATGTCTGACCCTCACCCTGATGGAATCCCCAACAGCCCTTCCAATATTCTGCATGCGGATATTTACATTGACCGATCCGTCTGCCACCGTGGCCAGTGCCGGCTCAACACGCAACCCTGTGGCCTCTACCACATAATCTGGTTTCTCATGGGCATAAACCCTGACCATTGGATCACCATGCAGGGTGATCTGCTCGGCAT
>CAJBZC010000136.1 GCA_903959965.1 uncultured bacterium | reverse complement strand
ATGCAGCCAGGCCCTTTGACTTCCGGGCATCTTCGGGGTCTCGAAACTCCGGCGATACCACCAGTCCTGGCGACAAAGTGTATCCGGAATGGCCATATTGTTGAGTCCGATATAAGGATCCGGATACACGCCCTGTTCAACCAGCGTGGTCAGCACCGTTCCGGGTACCGTGGCATTGTACCATCCCGAAGCATCGTATGTGTCAGAGAGCAGCTGGCCGCGACCGGCCAGGGCCATGCGGGCATCGGCCATCTCCCAGCCTTCATTCATCATGTACACCCCGTCTCCTGCTGCGCGTAATGATTTGACGGGGAACTGCTTCGCCTTTCGGATGGGCACATCGAATGGAGCCTTCCCCTTGGGCAATGCAGCTTCAGGCTGCGGACGGACCAGTCCGAAGTTCTGTCGATACTGCGCCTGCACAGAAGAACAGAGCATCAACGTCGTTGATGCCAGGATCGTAGCGGAAAGGATATTGATCTTCATGTCATTATTTTGATCTTCGGTTATGGATAACCGTTAGTTATACTTATTTTTTTACAGAAGAAATTAAGGGTGACCAATCACCGGAATAATAGGCCCGATCGATCCGCTTGATCTTCTCTGCATCATTGGCCAAACGAGCCTGATGGCGGAGATCCTGATAAATATAAAAACCCAGCCAGTAACCGAATTCATAGCGCTGGTGGAGCGACATCGGCCGCTTATAAAAATTGTACCAGTTGGTATCGATGCCTTCCTGCTCTGCGGCGCGGATGGCCAGTTGGGCCCGCTTCCAGATATCCTCCGCTACCCGACGGAAGAGGACGCGATGATCACCATAGGCCTTGTCACCCGTGCGATACAGCGGACGACGATCATCGATGCCGAGATCCCGAAGTGATACCTTATCCTCGTATGATTTG
Organism: uncultured bacterium; assembly: GCA_903959965.1. Classification (GTDB taxonomy): domain Bacteria; phylum Bacteroidota; class Bacteroidia; order Chitinophagales; family Chitinophagaceae; genus Pollutibacter. The sequence goes on along the minus strand of CAJBZC010000136.1, from coordinate 15,486 downwards.
TCTCCGTCGAGATCATATTCGATCTGATCGATATAACCATTTCGATCCGTATCCTCGTAGCGCACCGTGGCAAACTTCGAAGGTTCGCGCTGAAGCCGATCTCTTCCCCAGCGTTCATAGTTTCCGCCGAAACCCTGGAAGGAATAAGCCAACTGATCGATCCGCCAGGCGCCCCATTCGGCCCCATACAAATGAATGCGGCCATCAAATGCCCCTACATACAACTGGCCTTTGCCACTGTTGTCGAGGTCAAATTCCCCCCTGTCGCCGGCAGCGTCAGCCTGCTTGTTGTGATCGAGTCCGCCCTTTTCGGTACCGATGATGAAGGGATCGCGCGGGTCGTAGAATTCCACACGCTCCCAGCGGTTGCAATCATCGTCTTCATCAAATACAAGCCGACATTCCTTCCACTCGCCCTTTCGGAAGATCAGCGGGAGCGCCGTATCACGGGCGGGATAATATAAGTGATCCAGTGTGCGCCAGCGACTGTCGAACATGAGTTTATTGGCGGCTTCCAGCCCCTTCCAGTTGCGCAGGACATGTCCCTGATCTTCGTATGAAAACCCCTTGCCCTTGAAGAGCAGACTCATGTCGAAATCGAATTCATTACCGGGTCCATTGTCTTTGTCGAGGTCCCAGGTGATGGCGGCATAGTCGATCCGCTTTGTGAACAAAATATCGATCTCTTTATCCTCCCGGTCGAAACCATGACGGGTGCTGTCTTTCAGATCGCGGAAAACCGGACTGTCCAGCAATCGGATCGCCCAATCCGTAAAACCATCCTTGTCATCATCCGTGAAGATGAACGGCACTTCCCAGTTGTAGCGCAGGTCGCCAATACGGAAGGTCGATCCATGCATCTTTAAAAAAGTGGAATTACCGCTGTAATCCTTGTAGAAATTCGCATGACCGGAATGTTCCCAGGCCTGCATCATGATGCGGTTCCAATCGATATAATGCAGGATGCCGTCCTTATCATCGTCGAAGACGTACATATAGTCGGCACTCCAGTCGTAATAGTTGCGCACCTTGGTGCCGGCATTGTTGGCCACGAGTTGGATGTCTGCCTTTCCGTCGCGGTTCGTATCACACCAATCGATCGAGAAATCATGTGGACCGGCATAGACGCCGTCCCGGTTCCGGTCGATCAGCAGGCAGTCGTTGTCGGTATCGCCCGTCCGGTCACTTGAGCGCATGTCATCATCGTCATCGATCCAGATGACCGGGACGCTGTCATTGATCAAGGCACGCAGGATGTCCGGATCCCCGTCCTTGTCAATGTCCTCCCGGACGATGTTCCCGATGACGGGTGTCATTCGCCAGGGGAGCAGCTGCGTGTTCCGGTTCCAGTAAGGCGTCTGCGCGCTTACTGACGCCGCCAGCAGGCAGGAGAAAATAAAGATGCGAATTTTTCGTGTACACATGACCGTTAGTTTGCATCCCGGCATCCATCAGTCCGATTGCCGGTTTCAGTTCAATCCCTTATAACCATGGTCGCCGCGCCTTTCCAGGATGCGTTTCAGTGGGAGCTGCATCCCGCCGGTCTGCTCCAGCCATTGCCACAGTTCATCTCGGTATTCCTTGATCATTGCCTGATAGGCGGGATGCCTGTAGAGATTATTCTTTTCTTCCGGATCCTTCTCGAGGTCAAAGAACTCGGATACATCCCAGATGCCGTGGTACCAGATGAATTTGTATCGACCCTTGCGCATACCGAAAGTGGTGGGCGTCTGCGGGAAGGAAAACTCCCAGTAATATTCATAAAAAGCCCGGTCGCGCCAGGCGATGTTCTGACCGCGGAGCAGCGGCAGGAAGGATGCACCCTGCATCTGTGCGGGTTTCGGAACGCCGGCCATCTCGAGGATGGTGGGTGCTACATCGACATTCTGGATGACCTGATTCAGGACGGTGCCGGGGTTCACCAAACCGGGCGCATAGACCAGCATGGGTACTTTCTGGCTCTCTTCGTACATGTTGCGCTTGTCGATCAGTCCGTGTTCGCCCCAAAGGAATCCGTTGTCTCCCATGTAGATGATCACCGTGTTCTTATCGCGGCCAGTGGCCTTAAGTGCGTCGATGATCTTACCGATGTTATCGTCGATCCCGAGCAGGGTTTCACAGTAGCGACGATAAGTATCATCGAAATCAACCTTGCCATCGTACAGGAAATCCACGCCATGCCAGCTATCGCGCTGACGCCATACCCAGTTGGGGATGTCGCGGGTATTCACATTGGTATCACGTGTAGCCATGGCTGCGCGGGGACTCCGGAGGGTATCACCGAACATCCGGCTGCGCGGACCTGCGGTGAGATTGATGGTCGATGGATAATTGATCGGTTTGCCTTTGTATCGGCCGATATGTCGTTTGGCAGGCTGAAAATTATCGTGCACGCCCTTGTGCGACAGATATACAAAAAAGGGCTTATCCTTCGGCTGGCCGTTCATCCATTCGATGGCATGATCCGTGAGCAGATCCGTGATGTAGGCGCTGTCCTTGAAGGTGGAACGTTTGCCGTTGATATTGATCGTCGGATTATAGTACACGCCTTGTCCGCGGAAACTCTCCCAGTGGTTGAATCCTTTCTGGGGATCATCGCCCTCGTTGCCCATGTGCCACTTACCGAAGAAAGATGTACGATATCCGGCGGTCTGCAGGTATTCCGGGTAAAAGCGAAGTTGTGCAGGTACCGGTGAGAAATTATCGACCACGGTGTGGGCGTGTGCGTACTGGCCGGTCAGGATGCTGGCCCGGGAGGGTGAGCAGAGCGCGGTGGTGACGGTGGCGTTCTTCACCCAGGCTCCTTCGCGGGCCATCCGGTCCATGTTTGGGGTTTCGAGCCACGGCACTTTGCCGGTGAAGCCCATGAAATCGAAACGATGATCATCCGTCAGAATGAATATAACATTGGGTCGTTGACCGGTCTGGGCCATAGGCCTGATAGTGGGCATCAAACAGGTTGCCAGCAGGCAGCATAGCAGGCGGGGAAATGCAAGCGATCGGATCATGTTGAAAGGTTTAAGGAAGGGAGCCTGCCGGTATGGAGGCTCCCTCAACAAATGTCATCAACTATGTGCAATCGCCCGCTCAGAGTTTTCCACCGGCATGTTTCAGCAGGGAGTTGAAATACTCACCAACCCAGCTCATGGTACCATCCGGACGGATCAGCCAGAAACCGCGCATCTCATCGGTCTTGCGGGTATCGACCAGCCGGCGCAGTTCTTCGTTCTTGGGTTCGTTGCAGTACAGTTCCCACTGGATGAGATAAGGCACATCCAGTGCCAGGCAGACCCCGACATAGGCATCCCAGCGGGCGACGACCGGCTCACGCGTCATCAATCCTTCGTAGCGCTGTTCGGGGATGCCGATCTCTCCGAGGAAGACGACCTTGCGTCCCTTCATGTAGGCCGTCGGTCGGATGAACTGTTTGATGTATTCGATGCCCTTGTAAAGTTTGACACCGTTATCGTCCATGCCGTCGTAGCAGGACCAGGAGACCATGTCCACTTCCACCAGCGGCAGTACGCTGTTCACGATGCCGGGGATGCCTTCCCGGCTGTCCATCACTTTGTTGGCCTCGATGGCGTGATATACTTTACATTTCGTCCGCTTCACTTCCGCACGCGCGCGATTCACCCCGTCCTGACGCGCCTTGAACCATTTGGCCATGTTGTTGATGCGCATCATCGAATCGGCAGGAACAAGTACGGTCTTGCGGTCGCCATCGACGGCCCGGATCAGCTCACCTGGCTTCCTCGACCAGCGGGCGTAGTCGCCTGTTCCTCCGCGCATCATCCAGTCGCCTTCCCAGTTGTGCATGATGAAGGTGACATCGCGGTCGCGGTACTTCTCCAACAGATACTTCGTGAGTTCATACATCTCCTGTTCATCGGCCTTCGCGGAGGAGTCCGTGGTCCGGATGCCCGGTCCGTCGACACTCAGTCCAAAGGTGGAGAAGGGCATATCGAAGGTTTCAGCCCAGTATGGATGTTGGGCAAGTTGTTTCAGGGTGATATCCTTTGGGATGTTCCATTCGGAGTTGTAGGGATATCCGCCGCCGTTCTTGCGGAACCATACCTTGAAGATCCCGTATCCGAGTTCGTTCATTTTTTTCGCTCCTTCGATCAGGTAGGGATCCTTGGTGAAAAAGTATTTCCCCGCGACGTGCGTGGCGCCCAATCTGTGCTTGATATCTTTAGGTATGGCAGCACCCCGCAAGGGCTGGTGCGACTGGATCCGGGCGAGGATATCGGCATCTGAAAGCGGCTGCGACTGAAGGAATATCAGGGGCAACAGGCCAAGGGTAAGCGTGATCAATGATTTCATGTCGTTCGTTTATGGGAGTAAAAAGATAGGGCACCTTTGAACAGGTGCCCTATCGTATCATATTATCTCTGATGTGCCCATCATGGCTTTCTTCTTGTTCCGATCAAAGCGTGATCTTCACATTAGGGGCGAAATTATGCCGGATGGTACCGACATTCGGCACATCTGCCAGGGCCCCGATGCGGAAGTAATAATCCCGACCGGCCGGGAACAGCGCGGCATTTGCACCAACGTCAATGGTCAGGGTGTAGCTGCTTGCATCGATGGTACGTGAAGGCGTATAGCTGGCCGTGGAGTTTGCGGTGATGCTGAATTTGGTCGCTTCACCAACATATATGTCGTTGAAGGCATATAGGCGAACGGCTTTCACCTTCACTTCGGATTTGCTTCCTTCCAGTGTAAAGGTGGCGGTCACCAGCTTGGAAGTCGTGTTATAGGTGATTTGCGCGTTCTTGATCCGAATGAAGGGATCTACCTGGAAATCCAGTTGATTATCTCCGGGGTTGATCTTGTAGTTCAAGAGGGAAACCGGATAGAAATTGCTGTTCCGCAGCTGGAAATCATAGTTGGCGGAGAATACGAGGTTGTTCCGATATTCCCCGTTGTTCTTGATGACCCATACCTGGGAAACCTGCGTGGGATAGCCGAGTTCGAAGGCTTCGATGCGCGCGCCGTTGACCAGTTCCGTCTCTACCAGTTGACCGTTGCTTTTATCGGTGATCTTGCCGAACACCTTGGCATCCGGTCCTGGCATGTTGTCCTTTTCACAGGACATAAAGCCTGCAGTCAGGACGAGGGCGAGCAGGATATGAATGGTTGATTTTTTCATCAGAAATGACTTTTCGATTTAGAATTCTGGGTTCTGCACGAGTTTGTTGGTGGCCACGCCCGGAATGGGACGGTAGTAGTCGCGCTGCTGGAATACACGGCCGCCGGCCGTTTCATCGTAGAAGTTGTTGGCACGTACGAAGATATACTTCGGTGTGGCGGAGCGCAGGTCAACCATGGGTACCAGGATGGTCCGGCGGGTGCCATTGAAGCGGGTGTGCATTTCGCGGCGACGCACCAGATCCCAGTAGCGATGATATTCGAAGGCCAGTTCTACGCGACGCTCCTTGAGGATATTGGGGATGGTAGCGGGGATGTTGTCGGAGTGCCCGGCCCGGCGACGCAGCGCGTTCAGATATTGTGCAGCCAGCGCGGCACTACCCTTTCCACTTTCAACCGCCGCTTCGGCGTAGTTGAGATAGATCTCGGCGATGCGCATGTCGATGAAGTCGAGTGTGGAGGTGAAGTAGGAACCCGGGGGATTCACATTCTCCTGGATGAACTTCTTCTGACAAAAACCAGAAATGGTGTAGTTATTACCTGCATTCTGACCGATGCTGGCGAATCCTGAGTAACCGGCAGAACCATTGCCGCTGCTGGCGCCCAGTGCCCAGTAGGTATTCCCATCCTTGCCGGGAGCGCTGGAGTTGGTGTACACCACCCTGGAGCCATCCTGACGGATCAAACCGCCCTGCATGATGATGGTGATGTTCTTCCACTTGGAGCCGGGCAGGATGATGGAAGCGTGCAGACGAGCATCCTTATTGGCGAAGATCTCCGTCAGGTTATCATACTGACGATAGGGTTTCGAAACGTCAACATTACGGGGATCGGCCACGACATCAGACTCATTGCCGTCTGTCCGGGTGACCAAACGCACACTGTTGCCCTGTCCGTTGTCTGTGTAATCTTCATATACATCAACCAGATCAAGTGTTGGGCTGGAACGGCCGTAGTAGATGCCGCCGGTATTCGTCTGGGAAGGGTTGAAGTACATGTCGTTGTTGTGCCCCTGCAGGAAGGTCGTGGAGCCGTCCACATATCCCTTTTTATAGAGCACTTCCACATCCGCGAGGGCGGGCGACTGGAAGATGTCCTGATAGTTTTTCACCGCCTCGGCCCTGTTGACGGGGGTGGGCTTGTAGAGACCTTTACCTGAATTGTTGATCACGGCTGCTGATGCATCTATGCACTGCTGATAGTAGCCATCGGCATCCGCCGTGGTGAATCCACCGACCATTTTCTGGGTGACGGCATCTCCTACCAGCGGGGCACGTCCCCAGTATTTGGCGAGTGAGGCGGCGAACAGAGCCGCGCGGGATTTCAGTGCCAGGGCAGCCCACTTGGTGGCCCGGTAGGGTCCGTCGGCCGAAGAGTAGGTGGCCGGCATGTCCTTGGACGCCGCTTCCAGCTCGTTCAGGATCCAGTCCCAGGTCTGCTTTTCAGTGCTGCGTGGCACAAAGAGATCTGCATTGTCTGTCCCCGGCTGATACTCCAGTGATTTGTCGATGATGGGTATACCACCGTAGCGCTTGGCCATCTGGAAGTACATGTATGCCCGGATGAACCGACATTCTGCGGTGAGGGCAGCTTTCTGGGCGGTGGTGAGACTTGCCACGGAGGGCAGTTGTTCGATCAGTTGGTTGGTCTGACGGATGCCGCCATATCCCCAGTATCCTTCACCTACCGGGCCAACGCCGTTACCCTGTGATAGTGTCGCTTCATCGGTAAAATAGGTGGTGCCAAAACCGGGTTCTACATAGTTACTCTGGCTGGCGGTCCGATGGTAATTAAAGCCCTGAGCCGGGTTATACTTAAAGTCCTCCAGCGGGAGCAAGCTGTACAGGTTTGCCAGGAGTACTTTCACCCCGTTGGGATCTATGAGGATCTGTTCCGCCGGCACGCGATCCAATGGCTGCACCTCGAGGTATTTCTTGCAGGAACCCAGCAGGAGGGTACTGCCCAGTGTGAGACTATAAATGATTTTTTTCATGTCTGGCGTCGTTTAGAAGTTCAGGTTGATGCCGAAGTTGAAGGAGCGCATCAGCGGATAGGTCAGGTTGGCGGCATAAGCGCCTTCTTCCCGCTCGGGATCCAGGAATCTGGCCAGGGGGGAGGCAAATGTGAATACATTGAACCCGTTGGCGTACACCCTCAGGTTGTTGATCTTAGCCTTTCGCAGGATGTTACCCGGTACGGTGTAGCCAATTTCCATGCTCTTCAGGCGCAGATAGCGGGCGTTGACCCTCCATTCGGGCGTGATCAGACCATCAGTGGTGTTGTTGAAACTGGAACGCATGGCAGGGTAAGTGCCCGGTGTCCACTGGGTAGCCGGATCATACGGATTTGCATTCGGATCTGTCGGACGCCAGCGATCGACATAGCGATCCCACAGGGTGTTGTAGGAGGCGCGACCGTAACCCCATACGTCATTCGGACTCTGTACGATACTGAACAGCGCTGCCCCCTGGAAGAGCATGTTCAGGTCGAAATTCTTGTACCCGAGGTTAATCATGCCACCATATTGCAGGGGCGGGTTGCCGGCAAATCCCTGGTACTGACCACTCCAGAAATCCGGCAACTGGTCATTACCATCGATGATGCCATTGCCGTCCACATCCTGCACCCTGAAGCTACCGGGTAGCGTCATGGAGTTGCCCAGGGCGCCACCCAGCAGAGGCGCGTTGGCGTACTGCTTGATATCGGTGTATCGACCATCGGTCAGATAACCCCATTCGCGACCAAGGACACGGCCGCCGGTTCCCCAGGCATCCTTCCAGCGCTGCATGCTGCTCGCATAAGGAGCACGCTCTGAGTATACCAGGTACTTCCGGGCATAGGTCATGTTGGCACTGACTTCATAACGAAGCTGACCGATCTTGCTTCGATGGGATACCATCACTTCGAAACCGCGCACTTGGTCTTTGTTGATATTTTCCTGGGGGAAGGATGCGCCGAAGGTATTAGGCACAGACTGCTGTTTGGTGGCGAGCAGACCGTTGCGATCTTTCTGGAACCAATCGGCCACTACGCCGAGTTTGCCATCCCACAGGGTCAGATCAACTCCGATGTTTGCCGTGTTGGTCTTGATCCAGGTCAGGTTTTCGTTCAATACACCGGGAGGGACCATACCTGCGGTCAGGATACCGTTGTTGAACACATACCCGCGGTCAACAGCACCGTAGCTGTAACCCAGATAATATTCGAACGGATTACCTGCATCGGCACCCATCATACCATAGGAGGCACGAAGCTTCAGGTTACTGACGATGTTGGAATACTTCTGCATGAATTTCTCCTCGGAGATGCGCCAGCCGGCAGATGCAGAGGGGAAGGTAGCCCAGCGCTTGTCCGGCGCATAGCGATAGGAACCATCACGGCGGAAGGCCATCTCCAAAAGATACTTCCCGTCGTAGTCGTAGTTGAAGCGACCGAGCAGTGAAAGATATTTCTGTACAACGCGGTTACCGTTGTTTTCCATGCCCGTGCGGCTGCCCTGATCAAGCACGTCCCATGTGTACACATCGGAGTAGAAACGGATGGCACCGATGACATCATTGCGGATGTTCCGTGCTTCACCTACTACCGTTGCAGCCACATTGTGCTTTTCACCGAAGGAACGCTTGTAGTTGATCGTTGCCTGGGAAACCATACGCTGCAGCTGGTTCATCGAACTCTGATAGCGGTTCTGTCCGCGGAGCGTTGGCACCTGGGTCAGCAGATCATACTGGTTGTACGCCTTGGAGAGCTTTGAATAGTGGTTATTATTGCCATCATATGCTCCGAGGATACCCAGTTTCAGGCCTTTAACCATCGGTACATCGTACTGCAGTTCGAGTTGCGTCTGAAACTGAACATTCTTGTAACGCTCGTAACCGGAGATCGACTCGGTCATCAGTGCGTAGGGGTTGGTGAAATCCGGCGGGATGCGGGTCACGTAGTTCGTACCCGGCACCATGGGCGGAATGGCCCGGTCGGCGATGATGATCGGCTTGAAGAGCCAGAAATAGGATATCTCCGGCCCGTTGTTGTTATCGACCTTACCGGCAAAGGTGGCGATGGCCTTGAGGTTATCACTCAGGTTCATCGTCAGGTTGGTTCGGAAATTGTACTTGCGATATTTCTGAATGTCGCTGACGAGAATGCCATCATCGGCGAGCATACCCATACTTGTATAGTAGGTAACTTTATCATTGCCCCCGGACACCGAGAGGTTATGCTGCTGCTGTGCAGTGAAATCGCGCAGGGTATTACCTACCCAGTCGTAATCCTGATACAACGGATCATTGCCGGCAGACCACTTGTCAAGTTCGGATTGAGAATACAACGGTGCCAGCTTGGTGTTTCGCTGCGCCTCATTGCGGATCTTCCGGTACGTAAATGCATCCATCATTTCCGGCATGCTAGTCGGCTGTTTGAAACCATAATATCCGGAGTACGCAAAACGAGCCTGACCACGCTGTCCTTTTTTGGTCGTTACGATGATGACGCCGTTGTCGGCATTCATACCGTATATCGCCGCTGCGGCATCTTTCAGTACGGAGATGGACTCGATGTCTTCCGGGTTCAACCGTTCGAAGTCGGACATATTATCCCTGGGGACCCCATCTATGACCAGCAACGGAGTACCGAAGCCCCGGATACTGACCAATGAACTGAATTGTCCGGGCTCCGCGGTCTGTTGGCGGATATGCACGCCCGGAATCTTACCCTGGATATTGCTGACGACACTGGTACTCTTAGTGGTGTTGATCTCGGAGGCCTTGATGGTAGCAACGGCTCCCGTCAGTGTTTTTTTCTGTTGGGTACCATAACCCACGACCACTACTTCCGACATACTTCCCGCGGAGGTTTGCATGCCTACGGTCATATCAAGATTACCTGCCACGGCTACTTCCCGGGGTTGATAACCCACGGAGGAAAAAACCAGCACTGCCCTTTCATTTGGCACTGTGAGGGTAAAGCGACCGTCGTTGCCGGTGACCGTGCCACGGTTGGCCATACCTTTAACCTGTACGGCCACACCCGATAACGCCTCCCCATTTTCACCGGTCACATATCCCGTGACCCTGACTCCCTGATCCTGCGCCAGAAGGACTGTAGTGCCCTGTACCCAAAGCAGGAGAACCATTAACAGCCCCTTGAGCGAGGGCCGTACATGAAGCTTGGTACTCTTCATTCTTTTCATATAGCCGTTTTTTGATTTGATGGTTGGCTTGACGCAAATGCAAATTGCATAAACGTTTTTGCTAACGTAAATATGGGCAGAATTAGGCATACGATGCTCGCTCACAATCCTGAAATCTAAACGCAAACGTTTGCGTCGTCAGAAAGTAGGACGTATCGAAGCCTGTGTTAACTTTAAAATGGGGAGATTTAAAACCTTTTAGCAAATCCGTATATACACGGAGGGTGACCAGGTTTTGATCTGGATACCGGACAGGTGCAATCAAACGATGTGTTGGTCAAAGGCTGCGCATCAAGGTGATTTCACAGACATGCTAAAAACCATATGGAACAAATTACGATCAAGGACATTGCCCGATTGCTCAATGTCTCACCATCGACGGTTTCCCGGGCTCTGAAGGGGAATCCTGAAATCGGACAGGAGACCCGCATGAAGGTCCAGGAAATGGCGAAACGCCTCAATTATCAACCGAACAAGGCGGCGTTAAGCCTGTTGCAGGCCCGCACCAAAACAATTGGCGTGATTGTGCCCAATCTTGGATACAATTTCTTTGCACTCGCCCTGCAAGGGATCGAAGAGGAGGCTTCGAGCCGGGGCTACACGGTGATTGCCTGTCAATCGCTGGAGTCCGAAGAGAAGGAAATCCGAAATGTCAACGACATGAAGCGAAGCGGCGTGGATGGTGTACTCATATCGCTGGCCCAGCACAGCAGACAGACCAATCATCTGTTGGATCTCCAGTCTCACATGCCCTTGGTCATGTTTGACCGGGTGTCTGATGAAATCCGAAGTTCCAAGATCTTCGTGAACAATATTGCTGGTGCTTTCAGTGCGGTCGAACACCTGATCAAAGCGGGCTGCAAAAGGATTGCCTATCTCGCGGGGCCGAAGGAGCTGCTGATCAGTAGTCGGAGAAAGGACGGTTACAACATGGCATTGTACCGGCACAAGAGAAAGGTGGAAGAAGCGCTGATCGTGCATTGCGATTTCAATGCCAAATCTGCCGAAAGGGCCGCCATGCGTCTCTTGAAAAGCAAGGATCGTCCGGACGGGATATTCGCCGTGAGTGACAGGGTGGCCATCGGTGTCATGGAAGCTGCACGGAAACTCGGCATATCCATGCCGGATGAATTGTCGGTGGTAGGATTCAATGATGAACCGGTAGCGTCACTCATACACCCAACATTGAGCAGTGTCCGACAACCCGTACTGGAGATGGGTAAAATGTCCGCCCGGCTCCTGATTGATCAGATAGAATCTGCTGTGCCCTTCAAGCCCGTCATCAAGAGTTACATGACGAGGCTGATCATTCGGGAGTCATCCCGCAAAAAATGAGGGCAGACAATACTTGCAACAAAAAGGCCGATCCAATGGATCGGCCTTTTATCTAATGCTTGGATTGGCTTATTCTTCTGCCAGCTGGAAGGTCACTGGCTGACGGCGGTATGCTTTCACATTCCGGCCATTCTGCACAGCGGGTTTCCATTTCGGACCCCGGCGGATCGCGTTGACTGCGATCTCAGCCAGCTTGGTGTTGCCGCCCAGGCAATTGGCCACACCGGCTTCACTGCAGGAAAGGGCTCGTACATCACTCACCGCTCCTTCTTTATCCACAATGAAGAGTACAACCACGGTACCTGATTTTCCTTCATCCTGGAGTTCGTCGATGTTACGCTCGATTTCACGGGTTACATAGCGGGTCCAGCCTGCTGTGCCACCTGGAAATTCCGCATCGATTTCCACTTTCTGAAAGACCTTGTCTTCGTCGTCCTGCTTAGGTGCTTCGATGACTCCGCCTGCATCTTCCACCGGAGGGGCTACGATTCCTTCGTCTTTGTTACCTTCCTGGTTGACGGTACCGATTTTAGTATCCTCCAGTTTTTCGATCTCCGGTGGTTTTTCGTCCTCTTTCACCTCTTCGTCAGGAACAACCTTTGGCGGGGTGAATTTGGCCATTTCAACCTTTGGCGGATCTGGTGGCTTAGGCGGCGGCGGGGGGGGCGGGGGTTCGTTCTTTTCCTCCTGTTTGATCTCCTCGAGCTGAACTTCCTTCACTTCCACCTTACCACGTTGATTGGATACGGTTTTTAAGATGAAGGAACCCAGTACGAGTAACAGCATCAGGGATGCCGTGATCAACATGGCGGTGGTCAGCCGTTTCTTGTACTGGCTGCGGAGTTCATAGGCGCCGTATTCCTTGTTACGCCCCTCGAACACGATGTCGAGGAGGTCGGCGCCCAGAATTTTGTTCACATCCATGGTAATACTTTTAATGATTAGATGCAGTGCATCGGATATTCCATAAAAGAGGCATCATTTAATCCCGTTGCTGGCTTCGGTGATCTGGACGAGTTTGTATTCATCGGCCGTAATGTCCACCATTGCGTAGCGCTTGATTTCGTTGATGGTCATCTCATCCAGGATGTCCACCGTATTCTTATACGTGGCATCCTCTGAAGGCTTGATGATCACCACCAGGTCTTCCGGGTTAGTGTTCTGCTTCTTCTTCATGATCTCCTCGCGGATGAGCTTGAAGTTGCTGGCCTGCAGCTTTGTGGGATCCATGCCTTCATAGAAATAAACCTGATCGGCCTTTCCAAGCAGGATCGTGAAGGCTCCTGTTTCTTTCACCTTGTTCTGGTCATCCGGCTTGTCCACATCCTTGGGCATGAACAGGTTCATGGCCGTAGGCTGAGCCATGGTTGTGGTGAAGATGAAGAAGGTGATCAGCAGGAAGCCCAAGTCCACCATGGGCGTCATATCGACGCGCGTGGACATCTTTTTGGCTTTCTTGACGCCCGGCCCTTTTTTGTGGCCGTCATCGCCGCCGGTATCCAAACTTGCCATAACTGATATTTTGGTTGATTACGTTTGTGCTCTTTGATCACTGGGCTGACGGTGCCGAGAGCTGCTTTTGGCGGGTCTCGTACAGTGGTGTGCCCATAGGCGCATCTTCCGGTGCGGTGATCAGCAGGAATTTGTTCTGTTCGTTCTTCTTGAATGCGTTCAGTACCTGCTTGAAAGCCGGGTATTTCGAGTCGTTGTCTGCTTTGATCAGCAAACTCAATTTTCGACCGGAATAGGCTACCAGGGCGTCACGGATCCAGAAATTCAGCTCACCTCCGGTGGAATCAACAGGGATCCCCGGCTGGTTGACTTTTTTCTGTGCTTCAGGATCCAGTGCGAGCAGACCTTTCAACTGGCTGAACGGAACACCTACGCTGGGGGCATCAATGAAGGCCTTCATCTCGGCCGGGGTGAGCCCCAGATTACGGGTCTTGTTCAGGTTGTCGATCAGGATCTGCTTGAACTCTGCGTTATCCATGGATACAAATACACGCGCATTCTTGTCGACCGTTACCATGAACGCATCCTTCTCCGGGACCGAGATGGAGGAGACCGAACCCGGTGTCTTGACCTCTACTGCATCCTCAGGCTTGAACTTGGTCGCCAGGATGAAGAAGGTCAGGATCAGGAAGGCCACATCCACGAACGGGGTCATGTCGTTGTCCGGATGATGCTTCTTTATTTTGACACTTGGCATGATTACGCTTTAAGAGTTAAGATTCAAGTACGCTCGTTTTCCACAAAAAAGCGGAAACATTATTTGTACTGAGAAGCGAAACTCTGTGTAAGTGTAAAGCCAGACTCGTCGATACCATAGGTGATCGCATCGATCTTGGTAGTGAAGATGTTGTACATGACCAGGGACACACAAGAGGTGGCGATACCCAGTGCCGTGTTGTACAGTGCTTCAGAGATACCAACCGCAAGTTCGCTCGCAGCACCTGCACCACCTTCCTCACCAAGTGAACCGAAGGAACGGATCATACCCATTACTGTACCGAGGAGGGCGATCAGTGTACCGAGAGAAACGAGCGTGGAGAGGAATATGAGGTTCTTCTGCAACATGGGCAGCTCGAGCGCCGTAGCTTCTTCCACTTCTTTCTGGATGGCAGCGATCTTCTGATCAGTGCTCAATTCTCCTTCAGAGATCATCTCCTTGTACTTCTTCAGACCAGCCTTCATGACGTTGCCGACACTGCCTTTCTGCTTGTCGCACTCAGCCAGGGCGGCGTCTACATTCTTGTTAGCGAGGTGATACTGCACCTTGCGGATGAACTCAGCAACAGAACCGGAACCGGTTGCCTTGCTGATCGTCATAAAGCGCTCGATGGAGAATACCACCACCATCATAAAGCAGCCGATCAGCAGCGGAACGATGATGCCACCTTCATACATGCGATACCATGCACCCTTGGGGCCCTTGTGAGCAGGCCAGAATCCACCTTCCAAGTCAGGTTTGGAGAATCCCTCATTAGCGCCGAGGATGAAGCGCCAGATGATGTAACCGCCGACGATGCAAAGGACAGGCGCCAGCCAGGAAATAATGTTGCTGCTCTTTTTCGCTTGAACGGTTGTCGTTGCCTTAGCAGCCGGTTTTGTTTCAGCCATGACGTTTTGTTTTTAGAGATTAGGGATGTTTCGTTTGCAAGCTTGGTTTAATGGTGCACAATTCTAATGAAAATTGTTCTGATTAAAAGGAGTTGACAGAATAATTTTTTAACAACTCTCTGTGTAAAATAATAAAAAATCCGCAACGTCAAGACATCACTGAATATCTTATGGTCTTGGTTAAACAAGGGAACGACCGGATGTCCGGATGAAAACAATCCTTATTACCTTGCATGATTACTTGGATGAGTTTCATCTTATCTTCATTTCAAACCAATCATCACATGATCCTTCATTCCCTTCCTTCCCGGTTGACTGCCTGGACAATGCTGGCATTGTTCGCATCCTCGACCACGCTGGCACAACCCCGCAGGCCTCAGACGCCCGGAGAAACGCCCGCATCAACACCCGCAGCCGCTGCTCCGGCCGCCCGCGAATCTGCCGGCCCCACTGCATCCCGTCCGGGTCCGAAACCTTACAAGGATGTCATCACCGCCAAGGCTGTTAGCCGCAAAGGTCTCTTTACAGTCCACAAGGTGGACGACAAGTACTACTTCGAAATACCCGACGCAATGTTTGGTAGAGAGATCATGGCCGTAACCAGATTCTCCCGCGTGGCGGGGGGCGCCGGTGTCTATGGAGGAGAACTCGCCAACCAGCAGGTCGTCCGCTTTGAAAAAGGACCGGAT
>CAJBZC010000135.1 GCA_903959965.1 uncultured bacterium | reverse complement strand
GCCAACATCCAGGTCCTTCGGAGGCCACATGATGACACCCGATGGAGGTACGTCTCCTTCATAATACAAACATAGGATGACATCTCTTTTTAATTGTCATTCCGAGCGCAGCGAGGAATCTTGTATTGGCTGTTCCTTCTAACTACAACCTGCACATAGATGTCATCCTAAGCGCAGCGAAGGACCTGGATGTTTGTATTGAACAAACATTAATACATAGATAGTCTTACAGGGTCAGCATCTGAACCCTTTGTATTTATTTGCAGGAATGAAAGTGAGACAACCACAAAATACCTTGGAATATCCTTCGCGGCTTTGCGGTGAATCCTTACTGTTTGCCGGCCGGCAGCAGGGAAGGCAAGGCATGCGGACGAACTGCCGTGCGGAACGCTTTTTTGTAATAATCCTTCTCGATATTATCGAATACAACACCGCTGTTGGAAGCAGCGTGTACGAAATTACCATTACCCAGGTAGAACCCGACATGGGTAAGTCCTTTTCGGTGTCCCGTATTCGTTTTGAAAAAGAGCAGATCTCCCATCCTGAGCTCGGATTTCGGGATTTCTATGCCGGCCTTTAGCTGATCAGGAACAACCCTGCCCACGGATATGCTAAAGACCTCACTTAACAATTTGCGCGTGAAGGCAGAGCAGTCAATGCCGGTCTTGCTGTCACCCCCGAACCGATACTTTACCCCGTACCAGTCTTCTATGAAAGACAACAGTTGGTCGTTGGCCAGCTCCTCGACAGGGAGGTCCAGTTTCACGGCATATTTGAATGCGAGCGGACTCAGCCATTCTATGCCCTGGTTGTATTTCTCGGAGACCATGTCGAAAGCTCTGCCGACGGTGGACAGGATCGAAGTGTCTGTGATCGAGGGGAGAAGTGGAAGTCGGATAGAACGTACAGCACCCTCAGAAGCCACTACGGTACTGCATCTGAGCAGCACGACCAGCGGTATGAGGACTGATTTGTTCATCTACCGGATTGTTTCCGATTGTTATGATTTTGTGGATAAGCCTTGCAAAGGTACGATAACTGATTGAAAATGAAAAACTCCTCCTTTTTTTGAAGGTCGGGTGGTGTGGGACGTTCTGCAGATGCCGGAAAGGATGTTTTCGTATTAACTGTTTTTTCGGGTAGAATCCCTGGGGATGAGCTCCGATTTCAGGATGATGTTCTCGTTTTGGATCACCGGACGTTTTTTTTCCAGGTATTTAAACAAGACTGTTGCCGCCTCGGCCCCCATCTGGAATGCCGGTTGCGTGATCGTTGTCAGTGACGGATTCAACAGGGGGGCGGTCCGCAGGTTGGAAAAGCAGATGACCTTCAACTGATCCGGAATCCCGACCCCGATCTCGCGGGCGGCATTGTAGGTGGATAAGGCGAGTTTTTCGACGGTTGCGAAAATGGCATCCGGGCGTTGATCGCTGCCCAGTAATGCCATGATCCGGGCTTTGTTTTGCACTTCGTCGCCCTCACATCTTACAATTCGGGAGGACGAAAGATTCAGATCGTGCTTGTTCAGGGCTTCCAGATATCCCTGTTTACGCTTGTTGTCGATCGACAGGGAATCTGACAGGGAAAGAAAGGCGATGTCCCGGCAACCTTGCCGGATCAGGTGTTCCGTGCCGTTGAAAGCGCTGGTGAAATCATCCGTGGTGATCTTGGCCGTCTCGATCTCGTGGGCGATCCGGTCGAAAAATACAATGGGTACCCCCGATTGAATCAGCTCATTCAGATGATCGTATCGGCCGGTTTCACTGGTGAGCGACATGATGACCCCGTCCACCCGCCCGT
>CAJBZC010000134.1 GCA_903959965.1 uncultured bacterium | reverse complement strand
GCCATCAACAGTGCCAAGAAGGGTGTTCGGGATGGGCATATCACCGGATTGCTCCAACGCATGCAACCTGCCATCAGTAAGGCCATGTTGAAAAGTGGCAGTTCTTGCAGGTTTGGTGACACGGTTGCCTACTCCAATGTGGAAAATAGCCTCGAAGAGATCCTGACCCGCAGCAGCACCATAAAAGATATGTTCTTGTCTGGTGACATAGGTCTTGTTGGGGGCATGTATAATGTAACCAGCGGAGAAGTGGACTTCTTCATGGATCTGACCACCAAATATCAGGTAACCACTTCCCAATATGCCCTTCAGGCAGAAGCCGTTTAAAATATGATCACTTTCAAGTTTCTGAAGTCGGACCTTATGTCCGGCATGGTTGTTTTTCTGGTAGCACTACCGTTGTGCCTGGGCATCGCTGTAGCCAGTGGTGCGCCCCCCTTTGCGGGGATCATCACCGGAGTGATCGGTGGCATCCTGGTAGGTAGCATGAGTCATTCAAATGTAAGTGTGAGTGGACCGGCAGCTGGTCTTATCGCGATCATCCTCGTGGCGGTCACGGACCTGGGCTACGAAACCTTTCTGGCTGCGGTTGTCATCGCAGGTCTGATCCAGCTTTCGCTGGGCCTGGCAAAAGCGGGAGGGATCTCCAGTTATTTTCCGACCAGTGTCATAGAGGGGATGCTCGTGGCGATTGGCATCATCATCATCAAGAAGGAGCTCCCGCATGCGATTGGTTATGATAAGCTGCACGAGGGTGATTTCTTCAACTATGAAGTGCTGGCATCAACAGAAGGCGGTTTTTTTACGGAGATCATTCACGCCTTCAATTACGCCCACCTCGGAGCGCTCATTGTAGCTGTGGTATCGATTTTGATCCTGATCGCCTTCAATAAGGTCGCCCTGTTGAAGAAGATCAAGGCGATCCCGGGTGCGTTGGTGGTCGTTGTAGCCGGTGTATTGCTGAACGAACTATTCAAGGCTTCATTCCCTTCCCTGGCCATTTCCGCAGAACATCTGGTAACACTTCCCACGGCTTCATCCTTTGGAGAATTCATCGGGCAGTTCCAGTTCCCGGACATGCAGGGGTTTCTGAATCCAAATGTGTGGATTGTAGGTGCCACGATCGCCATAGTAGCCAGTATCGAGACCCTGCTCTGCCTGGAAGCCGGCGATAAAATGGACCCTTACAAGCGGTTTTCCAGTGCCAATGCCGAACTGAGGGCCCAGGGTGTTGGAAATATTGTCGCAGGGTTCCTCGGCGGATTACCCATGACATCTGTGATCGTGCGCACAACGGCGAATATCAACGCGGGCGCGCGGACCAAACTATCCGCTGTAGCACATGGCGTGTTTTTGTTGCTGGCCGTTGTCCTAATCCCGGGATTGCTGAACCTGATTCCCATGGCGAGTCTGGCGGGTATCCTCATCATGATCGGCGTAAAACTCGCCAGCCCGAAAGTGTTCAAACATATCTGGCACACGGGGAAACATCAGTTCATCCCCTTTATCGTCACAGTGCTAGCAGTGGTGTTCACCGATCTGCTCAAGGGAGTGGGCATCGGCCTGGTCGTCAGTATCTACTTCATCCTGAAAGGGAATATGAAGCTGGCTTATTTCTTCCGGAAAGAGAATCACCAGGCTGGGGAAACCATACACATCGATCTGGCACAGGAAGTTTCCTTTCTGAACAAGGCTGCCGTCAAGCAAACGCTCGCGCATTTGCCAAAGGACAGCCATGTGGTGATCGATGCCGCCCAAAGCGTTTACATTGATCACGATGTACTCGAACTGATACGTGATTTCATGAATCACGGATCGAAAGAAAAACAGATCCGCGTGGAATTG
>CAJBZC010000133.1 GCA_903959965.1 uncultured bacterium | reverse complement strand
ATTATTGATCCATCTAAACTTCCGTTTTCGACAAGCCTCAGAACAGGGATCATCACGGGAATACATCGTTTCAAGGGACAGGACACTATTTTTCAAGCCATCAACGGCAAGCCCGGACGTATTTCTTTCGATACACAAAACGAGTATATCCGCATCTATGTGTCCAGTCCGGACATCATGGAAGCAGCCGCACAAACCTATGAATACAACATCGACGGGGGACAGTGGATCACCATGAACGGGGCCGCGCATGTCAACATACTTCGACTGGATCCTGGAAATTATACGCTAAATATAAGGGCCTTCGACGCTTTCGGAAGTCAGTTAAGATTCGATCCCGTCAGCATTAAGGCCACGGTACCTTTTCTCAAATCGAGGCTATTCCTGATCATTCTGATCTGCGCAGTCCTCTTGTTCATGACCCTTTTCATTCTGTCTTCCGTCAGCGCTCAAAAAAGAGAACATCAGCTTAAGGAACGCATCGCCATGGATCTGCATGATGAGGTGGGAACCATGCTCACCAGGGCGCTCTATGTGGCGAGAACAGATGATCAAACCGCTACCAACAGTCATCTCATCCAATCACTGAACGAGTCGCTCTTCAGCCTCAGGGCACACATCAACACTATGAACCATGCCAGTTTCAACTTTCCTGCACTGGCCGATGATGTCAAGGAAATGACACAGTCATTGCTCGGAATGACCAATTGTCGTGGACTTGTTGAAGAAAAGACAGACAATACCTATAGGATTCAGGGAGCTCTCTGCCGGGATATCAGACTTTGTTTATACGAGATCATCAACAACACGCTCAAGCATTCCGGCGCGGATACCCTTAGAATTTACCTTACTGCACACAAAAATGTGCTGACCGTATTCACCAGGGACAATGGAAGATTACAATCGATAGAGGATATCGGACATAACGGAAACGGCATGAGAAACCTGGGGAAGCGCGTGTCAAAACATGGTGGAAGCCTTGAATTCGGGATTCCAAAATCCGGGTATGGCCTGACCGTCAGGATGCGATTCGATATTTAACTTTCAAAAGGAATGTCATGAAAAAACACAATGTGGTGATACTGGAGGACGACCGGATCCTCGCCGAATTAATCCGGAAACGAGTGAACGATATAGAGGGCTTCGAATCGACCCATTGTTTTGAGAATCCGGTGGCCTTTTTGGCCTCCAATGTTCCAGCCGAGATCATTTTGCTTGACATTGTAATGCCGGAAATGAACGGATTGGAAGCGATCGAACCGATCCTGGCCAAGTATCCGGATGTGGCCATTATCATGAACACCATCCGGGATGATACCGAAACGATCTTTGCCGCGCTAAAAAAAGGTGCGTTAGGATATGTCGACAAACAGAGTTTCGACATCCGCCTGGAAGAAGTATTGCGCATCGTTTCCAATGGCGGAGCATTCATGACGCCCAAGATCGCCCGTAACATCATCAACAGCTTCCAACAATCGCATCAGGACTTCGAGAAACTCAGTCAGCGGGAACGGGATGTCACAAACTGCATCCTCGATGGCTACTCCTACAAGATGATCGCTGACCGGCTCGACATCACGGTGGACATTGTCCGTTCAAATATCAAGAGCATATACAAGAAATTAAATATCAACAGTAAGGGACAATTGTTCAATTTGGCAAAGAAACAGTTCTTCAGATAATCAAGCAAATTTGGCATGAGCATTGGATCCAACTTGTATTTATTATATGTACAGCTTATATTCATTCTGCTGACATTCATGCCTGCCAGGCTCAACGCTCAGACACCTGAGCTGCGCGTGAACTTGCTGGGCTATCCGGCCAAAGGGCCGAAGAAAGCGCTCCTACTGGACTTTTCAGTTATACGTAACCGATATGTACTTGAATCCCTGGATGGCCGGAGGATCACATTGGCTGCAGTTCGTTCCGGACTTCGTCCCTGGCCACCTTTTCAACAGGTTTTCACACTGGATTTCTCCGGTGTCGAGGATACGGGGAGTTATCGGATCGTCAGGCACGATGGTTTGCTTAGATCAAACTGGTTCAGGATCGGCGTACAGCCACCTGTACATGAAGCCGTCGTAGGATTCATGCAAACCCAGCGTTGCGGATACAACCCATTCCTCGACAAGGTTTGCCATCCTTACGACGGACGGTCATTCTACGGCCCAATGCCGGATTCTTCCTATGTCGATGCCAGAGGTGGATGGCATGATGCAGGAGACCAGTTGAAATATCTGATCACGGGCAGCAATGCCACGGCGCGCATGATGATGGCATGGGAGGCATTCCCTGATGTCTTCGGTGATGAAGTCAACGCCTGGGGAAGGCCCGGACGCAATGGTTTGCCGGACATCCTGGATGAGGCCAGATGGGGGCTCGACTGGATACACAGATTGCATCCGGCACCGGATCAGCTTATTCATCAGGTAGCAGACGACCGGGATCATCTCGGCTTCAAGCTGCCTTACAATGATTCCTCCAACTAGGGCTGGGGGCCCAACAGTTTTCGGGCGGCCTATTTTGCCACAGGGACACCACAGGGCACAGGAAAATACAAAAGCGAAGCCACGGGGGTATCGAATGTGGCAGGACGTTCTGCCGCCGCGATGGCCATGGCTGCCCGCATCTGGCGAAAGATGCCGGACGGAGCTGACTTTGCTGCCCGGTGCCTCACGGCAGCCCGTTCACTATACAGGCTGGGACGCACCCGTGAGGGTTTTCAACAGGGCAACAGTTATGGTGCACCATATCGTTACAATGAAAGAACCTGGATGGATGATATGGAATGGGCGGCGGCGGAACTCTACGCCACCACTGGTGAAGCGATATTCCTGAAGGATGCCCTGCATTATGCAAAGCTGGTTACTACCGAATCATGGATGGAGCGGGACAGTGTCGCACACTACGAAATGTATCCATACGTGAACATGGGGCACTATGCGCTCTGGAAAGTAGGCGACCCAACTACGAAAGCGTTGGTATCCGGATTCTATCGACAGAATCTCGAAAGGATCGAAGCGCGCGCGAAACTGAATGATTATGGGGTTGGGCATCTTTTTGTCTGGTGCTCGAACAATTTCGCGGCAGCCGTGGCCACTCAGGCTTTGCTTTACGAACAGATGACAGGTAACAAGCAGTTTAGGCCCCTGATGCAAGATCATATCAACTGGCTGCTGGGACTCAACCCCTGGGGAACCAGCATGATCACAGGGATTCCTGCAGATGGCGATCATCCCATTGATGTCCATATGCCCTTTTGGAGACGGCTCGGAAAATCTGTCCCGGGCAGTCTGGTAGACGGGCCTCTTTGGTCATCGATCCATGAAGGTATGCTGCAGATCAGCCTGAGCGAACCGGATGAATATCGGCATCTGCAACCAGGACACATCACTTACTGGGATGACTGGGCAGACTACTCTACCAACGAACCAACCATGGATGGCTCCGCAGACCTTTTTCATCTCCTGGCGTGGCTGTCATCTCAAAGATGATTCGACCTGAAATCATTGGCGGGTGCGGTGATAAAGCCTTGCCAGTTCCATACTTGTATTGATATTAAGTTTTCTGTAAACTGACTTGATGTGTTTTCGGATGGTATTGATAGACACATTCATCTCTGAGGCCACCATCTTGTAACTGAGCCCTTCCAGGATCAGATCCACGACCCGCTGTTCGCGAGCGTTCAATCCCAGCTCCTCGTGTTGGATCTCCGGGACAGGAATTTTCCTGTTTCCGAAAAAGTCCACCACCTTACGTGCGATCTCCACACTCATGAGAGAACCTCCACCAAATGTCAGGAGGATGGTTTGCCTGATCT
>CAJBZC010000132.1 GCA_903959965.1 uncultured bacterium | reverse complement strand
GGATATGATGAGTGATGTGTCCATGTTTGTTGTGTTTGTTCAGATTCACAGATGCCTTTCTTCAGCCTCCCGGCTGAGGCTGGAGGCCTGTGTTAATCTGCTAAGGTACGAAATCGTCCGCACTCAGCGAAACGCACCACAACCCCGAACGAAATCGGGTAAAGTCTCCCTTAGCGCATCATCACCCACCGAGTTGCTGGTCTATTATCCGTTCCATTTCCTCCAGCGCTGAGGTAGTGGCTGCCTGGTCTGCCTGCAGCAAACTCTGCTCCTGTTCTGTCACAAACCAGAGCATCACCATCGCGATGTAGTCCTGCATATCCTTGCCCGCGAAGCGTCCTTTGAAATCAAGGATCCGGTCATTGATCAGCCTCATCAGTTTTCGCACCTTCTCTTCGTCAGCCGCATCGATGCGTACCCGGTAGGTCCTGTCTCCGATCACGATGTTGATGGGAATTAATTCCTGCATTTGCTATGTAATGTTTATATATGTGAAATTCATATATGAATCATCCAAATCTTTGAATCTCTGATAGCCGACCTGTGATGAGCATTTAGCATCATAAACAATTCAGGAGTATACATGTCAGCCAAATTGAGCGCCTCGATTTTCATCGACAGCGTCATTTTCGAGTTCCCCGATCCATAAGGGTTTAAGTAATTTAGTCGCCCAGCAAGGCGATGCATCGATCGATTTCCCGGATGTAGAGACTGAGTTTTCGCTCCAGTTCCTTTCTGCTTTGATCATCCGTTTCTCCCGAAGACGCCATCAATAGGGCGAGTTGTTGTTCAATGGCTGCGTACTTCGTGCGCAGTTCCTCCTCTGCGGTTATCCTGCGCTCCAATTCCGCCTTCACCTTTTCATGCTCTTTTTCCAGTGCACGGTAATGCCTGATCAACTTTCCAAGTTTCGTACTTATCCGGGCGATATGATCTGCAACAGGCGTCATATGGTCAACGGCGAACCTGTGCGCCCAGGTCTTTTTCGAATGCGGAAATGATTTTTTGCACCATCTCGTCAACCTCTGCGTCGGTGAGGGTCTTTTCTTCGTCCTGGAAAGTGAAGCTCATTGCCATGGATTTAAGGCCTGCACCCAACTTCTCGCTTTCGAAGATGTCGAAAAGATTGAATGCCCGGAGTTTGGTGAGCCTGAGCCCCTGCGTCGCCACCCTGATTTTCTCATATGGCAGATGTCGATCGACCACAAAAGCGAGGTCTCGTGTCACAGCAGGAAATTTCGGAACTTCCCTGTAGCGCAGTCTGGGTTTGGACTCCGAAGCGTCCAGCAGCAGACTCCAGTTAAGTTCGGCATACCATACATCCTGACGGATATCGAAGCGTCCCAGGCTCTCGCTGTCCGCCTTCCCGATACGTGCCATTTCCTGCCCTGCAACCAACCCCTTCAGATGCATGTCCAGCCGATCCGCAGAAGCTTCGGTCCATTGCGGCGCATCAATGCCGAGTTGGCTGAAAAGTAGTTCCACCAAGCCTTTCAAGTGAAAAAGATCCGCGACTGTTCCGTCTTTTTTCCATCCGTCTGCCCGGCGACGGCCTGTTTGGAAGATGGCCAGGCGATCAGTCTCCGCATAGCGGCCATTGCCTTCCAGTGCATAGGTCTTACCGAATTCGAACAGTTGCAGGTCGAGATTTTTTCGGTTGAGGTTATGCGCCACCGCCTGTAGTCCGGTCTCCAGCATGGAAGGGCGCAGCATGTCCAGTTCCGCACTCAGGCTGTTCATCATCCGTACGCTGCGGCTCAGCTCCGTTTCCGAATAGTGACCGCTGAAGGTGATGGAATTGTTCAGCATTTCCTGAAATCCAAGGCCGGTGAGGATGGATGAAATCTTTTCACGGGCGGATTCCCTGGCCTCCAGCGGGTCGGGCGTGGGGGAATAGCTGATCCGTGTGGGGATGGCTATGTTGTCGAAACCGTCGATCCTCATCACTTCCTCCGCAATGTCTGCCGGCAGTGATATGTCTGTTTTGTGAGAGGGAATACCCACGGTCATTCTGTCGCCTTCGTGTGAGAGGATCGTGAAGCCCAGGGCGATGAGGATGCCGGCGATGGTTTCATCTGCGTAGGCCTTTCCACTAAGTCTGCGGATGAAATCCCCCGAGAATGTAAGGGTTCGCTGAGGGGCAGGAGCGGGGTATACATCCGTCACCTTTGAGGCGATGCGGCCGTTCGACAGGCGACAGATCAATTCAGCTGCCCTTAGCAAAACATCTGCCGTCCGTCCGATATCCACTCCCTTTTCGAAATGCGTGGCAGCATCCGTGCGCAGTTGATGTCTGAAGGAGGTTTTTCGGATGAATACGGGATGGAACCAGGCACTCTCCAGAAATATGTTGTTGGTCTGGTCCGTCACGCCGCTCCCGATCCCACCAAAGACACCACCGATGCAGAGACCTTGTCCATTGCCATCGCAGATCATCAGATCTTCTGAGGAAAGAGTTCGCTCTTTGTCGTCCAGGCCCTTGAAGGGCGTACCTTCTTCCAGGGTCTTGACCCTGATCCTGCGACCAGCGATCTGGTCTGCATCAAAGGCATGCAGCGGTTGTCCGGTTTCGTGCAATACATAATTCGTGATGTCCACGATATTGTTGATCGGCCTAAGTCCGATGGCCCGCAACCTGTCTTGCAACCACCGCGGTGAAGGTTCTACAGATACACCCGAAATCGCCACCCCGGCATATCTCATGCAGCGGTCGGGTGCTTCGATCTTCACCTCGAACGGCAGGCTATCATCTCCTTGTGGTATCGGGGTGTCGAATGGCTGTCTTACTTCCGCGGTCAGTCCTTCATGATGACGCAGCCAGGCACATACATCCCTGGCGACGCCCAGATGACTCATGGCATCGCTGCGGTTCGGTGTCAGTCCGATCTCGATGATGTGGTCAGCATACGGTTTGAAATGATCGGCAGCAGCCATACCTGCCGGGAGCTCGTCGGACAGGATCATGATCCCGTCATGCGAATCTCCAAGTCCGACCTCATCTTCCGCACAGATCATCCCATGACTCTCCACCCCCCGGATCTTTGCCAGCCGCATGGTCATCGGCGGATGGCCCTTGGGATGGATGGTGGCACCGATGGGAGCCACCAGGACGGTCTGGCCCTGAGCCACATTTGGCGCTCCGCATACGATCTGCACCGGCGTGTCCATACCCATGTCGACCCTGGTTACTTTCAGCCGGTCGGCATTCGGATGCTGGTGTACTTCCAGCACTTTCCCTATGACCAGGCCGGCGAGTCCGCCAGGCACCTCCTCAAAGGCTTCATAACTTTCAACCTCCAGCCCGATGGCGTTCAGGATCATCGACAACTTCTCATGCGGCAATTCCACCGGGAGGTAGTCAGACAGCCATTTATAGGATAATACCATAAGGACGCGCGTGATTTCAGGCAAAGATAACGTCTGACCGCGGTTTGCGCGCGCCCTGTTTCCCCCAGGTCAACCTCCCTTTTTTTCCGCAGGAATTGCCCGAAGCAGACCCTGACGGAGGTATTTGTCCTCAAGCATGTTTTTTTGACTAAATTGCTTCCCCGCCGTCCGTAAATGTGGATAAGCGGCTTCGGACTGTGGAAAATCCGCTACCCTTCTGTGCTGAACTTTAATCGTACCGATCAGCAGCGGGCATCAGATCGATAGCCTATTTTCGTCCTCCGTCGTCGGCGGCATCCGAAAACCTTCAGCCTCCAATTCGCATCGCATGACAGAACCTACGAATACGAACCGCGACCGGAAGAACCGGCGAAAACCCCCACTGGAACTGAACAATCTCGTGTTTGGGAAAGTACCTCCGCAGTCCAGGGAGCTGGAAGAGGCCGTCCTGGGCGCTATAATGCTCGAAAAAAGCGCATTCGATACGGTCGTTGAAATCCTCAAACCGGAGTGTTTCTATATAGATGGCCATCAACGCATCTTCATGGCCATGATGTCGCTGGCCAACAAGCAGATGCCGATCGACTTGCTTACCGTCGTCGAGGAACTCAAGCTGAAGCAGGACCTTGAGATTGTAGGTGGAGCCTATTACATCTCCAAACTCACCAACGCGGTCGTATCCTCGGCCAACATCGAAGCGCATGCACGTATCATCCTGCAGAAATTCATCCAGCGCGAGCTGATCCGCATGAGCGGAGAGATCCTGACCGACGCTTACGAGGATTCCACCGATGTGTTCGATTTGCTGGACGTTGCGGAGAGTAAGCTTTTCGAGATCACCAATAATCACCTCCGTAAGAATTTCGATTCGATCGATACGGTGATCATGCAGACGATCAAGCGGATCGACGACATGCGCAATCGACAGGAGGATGTGACTGGTGTACCCTCGGGATTCGCGCATCTCGACAAGGTGACCTATGGCTGGCAGAACTCCGACCTGATCATCCTCGCCGCCCGTCCCGCCGTGGGTAAGACGGCCTTCGCGCTCAACCTGGCGCGCAATGCCGCGCTGCATCCCACCAAACCCACGCCCGTCGCACTCTTCAGCCTGGAGATGAGTTCCGGGCAGCTCGTCCAGCGGATCCTATCGGCTGAGAGCGAGATCTGGCTGGAAAAGATCTCCCGCGGACGGATGGAGGAGCACGAAATGCAGCAGCTCTATAAGAAAGGCATCCAGCGACTCTCTAAGGCACCTATTTTTATTGACGATACCGCTGCCCTCAACATCTTCGAACTGAGGGCCAAGTGCCGACGCCTCAAGAGCAAGCACAACATCGGAATAATTATCATCGACTATCTCCAGCTCATGACCGGTGGCGGTGGCGACAGAAATTCCAACCGCGAACAGGAGATCAGCCAGATCTCCCGGAACCTCAAGGGACTGGCAAAGGAGCTTCAAGTGCCGATCATTGCGCTCAGCCAGCTCAGTCGAGATGTGGAAAAGCGAAAGGATGGCAATAAGATTCCGCAACTGAGTGACCTGAGGGAATCCGGCGCAATCGAACAGGATGCCGACATGGTAATGTTCCTGTATCGCCCTGAATATTACGACATCACCAGTAACGAGTTCGGAGAAAGCAACAAGGGAGAGACCCATGTACGCATCGCCAAGCACCGAAATGGTACGCTTGAAAACATCAAGCTGCGCGCACTGCTGCATATCCAGAAGTTCGTCGACATGGAGGATAATGATTTTCCCGGTCCCGGACTACCCGAAGGGAACTGGAAAAATGCGCCGGCCGCCGGTGGGGGAGACGGATCATCCAGACTGTTCATCCAAAAGGGTAGCCGGATGAATGATATCGATCTGGGTGACGAGGATGCGCCCTTCTAGCACGAACTAATAGCTACGCATAGCTGAAATTCGAAGAGTAAGAGGAATGGATACCCCCTTTTTTTATCATCATCCCTTGAGCGAAGCGCAAGGTATCGAGGATCTTTCGGAGGATACGGCGCGTCATGTGGTTTCCGTACTGAGGATGCGGGAAGGAGAGGCTATGATCCTGGTTGATGGCCGGGGGACATTAGCCAGGGCGGAGATCCTGCAGACGGCAAAAAAACGCTGTGCTGTACGTATCCTTTCGGTGGAAAAAAAACCTGATACCCGTCGTCCGGTAACAGTGGCCGTATCTCCGGTTAAGAATGCCGCACGCTATGAGTGGATGTTGGAAAAACTGTCGGAGATCGGTGTCAGGCTTGTGATTCCGTTGTTGACGGAGAGAACAGTGCGTGAACGCATGCGTGCAGACAGGCTCGAATCCATTGCCGTAAGCGCCATGCTCCAGTCGCAACAGGCATGGATGACAGAAGTGGCAAGTCCCTGCAATCTTTCATATCTATGGAGTGACGACCGGTACATTCGTCGATACATCGCTCACTGTCTGCCTGAGTCCAGGACGGAATTGCGTTCTGAAGCAAGATCAACAGCGTCGACGTTAATATTAATTGGCCCCGAGGGAGATTTTTCACCAGGGGAGATCGAATCAGCCCTGGCGGCCGGATGTGTTCCGGTCTCGTTGGGCGAACACCGCCTGAGAACGGAAACAGCGGCACTCGTTGCTGCTGTGATGCTCGCGATATGAACGCAGGACCAACGGTTACAAATAGCTCAAAAAATCATTCTGGATTTGATTCGGCCGGTAACACAGGCTCTCTTAGTTCTACCGGTTTGCGTGCAGCCTCCTTTCGGCGCATACGCATGTTGAGCAGTTC
>CAJBZC010000131.1 GCA_903959965.1 uncultured bacterium | reverse complement strand
TCAAAGGCGTTTTAGTGGAAAAAGGAATCTTTATCAGGAAACTCGAATCTTAGAGGGTAGAATTTGAAACGCAATGTTAAAAAACGCAACGAACTATCAGTTGACATTATGATGTACTGATATGTTCAAGTTGTCTTAAAACGTAGAAACTGCACAAACTCATCCAATACTTTTGCCTGTTTGGACAATATTTTGATTATTGCTAACCGATAAGAAATGTCGCAAACCTACCTTCCCAAGGGCGCGATAGGGAATAAGACATGAGAAAAGAAGTCAACAGAACAAATGATTCCCCCTGCGTCCCAACGTGCAATAATAAAAGAGCAGGGCCTAATGTGTCGGCCCTGCTCCACAAAATGTTTCAGGTAGATCTGTTGGAAGAGATCGTTTTATCGCCCGAACTTCTTCTTCAACGCGCTCAACGCATCTTCCATATTCATGTTCGATAAGTCCTTTTCCTTGGGTGCAGCCCCTTGCACCGGCCGCTGTCCGCGTGGCCTCTCCCTGCCACCACCGGCCGGCGCCTCCGTCGCCTGACGGATAGACAATGCAATGCGCTTTCGTACCCGGTCCACCTCCAGTACCTTCACCATCACGGGCTGGCTGAGCTTCAAGGCCTGGGAAGGATCGGAGATGTATTGATGGGCGATCTCCGATATATGCACCAGCCCGTCCTGCTTGACGCCGATGTCCACAAACGCCCCAAATCGGGTGAGATTGGTGACGATACCCGGCACCACCATGTCCGTTTGTACATCATCGAGGCTGTAGATCCGGGCGAATTCGAAATGCTGGATCTCCGCCCGAGGGTCCAACCCCGGCTTCTTCAATTCATTCAGGATATCGGTCAGTGTAAGCAACCCGAACCGCTCGTCAACATATTTCTTCGGATCGATCTTACACACCAACTCCTCATTGCCGATCAGGGATGAAAGTTCTACCCCCAGATCTGTGGCCATCCGCTCCACGACGCCATAGGCTTCCGGATGCACGGCACTACCGTCGAGCGGATGCGCCCCGTCCTTGATCCTCAGGAATCCGGCACACTGCTCGAAGGCCTTCTCCCCCAGACGCGGCACCTTCATCAGCTGCTTCCGGTCGCTGAAACGGCCCAACTCCTTGCGGTATTTCACGATCTGATCTGCGATCCCGCTGTTGATGCCGCTCACATAGGCCAGCAAATGCTTACTCGCCGTGTTGAGGTTCACCCCCACCTGGTTCACGCAACTCACTACCGTCTGGTCAAGCCGCTCCTTCAGCCTGAACTGGTTCACATCATGCTGATACTGCCCCACCCCGATGCTCTTCGGATCGATCTTCACCAGCTCCGCCAACGGATCCATCAACCGGCGACCAATGCTCACGGCTCCTCGCACCGTGATGTCCTGGTCAGGAAACTCATCCCGGGCGATCTCACTGGCGCTGTAGATAGATGCACCGTCTTCATTGACCAGGAACACCGGCAATCCAAGTGACAAACCCTTGATAAACTGCTCCGTCTCCCGCCCGGCCGTACCGTCGCCGATGGCGATGGCCTGTGTTCCGTATTTTTCGACCAAATGTCGGATCGTATGCTCTGCCGAATACAGTTTTCCGGGCTCGTGGATGTAGATGACATCTGTGGTCTGCAGGTCGCCTTTTTCATCCAGGCAGACCGTCTTGCAGCCGGTGCGATAGCCGGGATCGAGCGCGAGCAGCCGCTTGCCACCCAGGGGACTCGACAGTAGCAGCTGACGTAAATTCTCGGCAAATACATTGATCGCCTCCTCATCTCCCCGCTGCTTCAGCGTGGTGCGCATTTCCGTCTCCAGGCCCGGCTGCAGCAGTCGTTTGTAACTGTCGCGTATGGCTTTTTTGACATGAGCAGAAGCATCATTGGAGGCCTTGAGGATCTTCCGTTCCAGCAGATCCAGCGCGTCCTGCTCTGCCGGCTCGATGCTGATGCGCAGGAACCCTTCGAGGAATCCGCGGAGAACGGCCAGAATACGGTGAGAAGGGATCTTATGAATGGGTTCACTGTATTCAAAATAATCACGGAATTTGGCCGCTTCGGTCTCTTTTTCCGGGATCAGCCGGCTGACGAGATCGGCCTTGTCTTCGAACAGTTTCCGGACGGCGGCTCGGATATCGGCATCCTCGCTGAATTTTTCCGCCAGGATATCCCGGGCACCCTGCAAGGCTTCTTCCGGCGTTTTTACATGCTCGTTCAGGAATCCCTGTGCTTCCTGCATCGGATCAGTGCCCGGCTGCTGCTCCAATAACAGCAACGCCAGCGGTTCGAGTCCGTGCTCCCGGGCGACGGAGGCCTTTGTTTTGCGCTTGGGTTTGAAGGGCAGGTAAATATCTTCAAGTTCCGACAACGTCGTGGCTTTATCGAGCTTCTCCATGATCGCCTCGGTCATCTTCCCCTGTTCGGTGATGCTCTTGACGATGGCAGCCTTGCGTTCATCAAACTCCGTCCTCCGCTTCACTTCATCCTGCACCTGCTGGATGGCTACTTCATCCATCGCTCCGGTCTTGTCCTTCCGGTAACGGGCGATGAAGGGAACGGTGCCACCCTCGTCAAACAGCTGAAGGACGGCTTCCACATGGATGGTGCGCAGATTCAACTTGCCGGCTATCGCCGCAGCATACTGGTTCATATCACTCAAAGGTTGTTAGGAAAGGGGGCGAATGTAAGCCTCCGGGTAAAAAGAAAAAATTTTGAAAATTGAGATCGGATGCTCAAAGCCGGAGGACCTTTTCGGGATGCGTCTCCGCTTCTTTTAAAACGATGGATTTGATCAGTTCATTGCCGGGATAAGGGGTGACTTGCTCCCGGATCGTTGCCGGATCAGCCTGATCTACCGATTCCCGGACATATCCCATCCCTGTGAACTCGCCTTTTTCCATCATCATGACGGTATGCTCATCGGTTGTCCGGCCAGGTTCGAACAGCGCGAAACTAGGCAGACGATGATCCAGGGCGGCGATCGCCTCCCTGACGCGTTCATTGTAGGATTCGAAGGATTCATCTCCCCGGCAGACGCCTTTGCAGTATCCATCTGATATACCAACGCATTCGTCGTGGCTCTTTTGCAAAAAAGCATGTCGGGGGCAGAGCCCGGCTTCCCGAACCCAGCTACGCAGCATCGCATATCCGGCATTCAGGTTCGGCACCGACAGAATCGGGATCAGATGTCGGCGCTTACGTTCTAAGGTCAGTCGCAGCAGTCCCCGACGATCCTCGTAGGCATAGATCCCGAACGGAAACTCCATCCGCTTCTGGCTGTAATTGAATACCGGCCAGAGCCGCTTGATCTCGATGCTCTCCATTACACTGGCCACCAGCGCCGATCCCAGGGGCTGGCAGCTGATGCGATGCACTTTGCGGATGAACTCCTGTTTCCGGCGGCCGGTGCCATTGTTGGAAAAATGACTCACTACACGCTTGCGCAGGTTCACGGCCTTGCCGACGTAGATCACTTTATCCTTCGCATCATGAAAATAATATACGCCCGGCGACGCTGGCAGCTGGTCGATCTGGCCGGCATCCATGTTCAGGGGAAGATAGGCTTCGCGACTGCCCGTACGAAGCATCGCCTGAATATGCCCCTCATTGTCTGATGCCAGAATCTTCTCGAACAGGATCGAGGTAGCCTGTGCATCCCCGATGGCACGGTGACGGCCTTCCACCGGGATCTCAAGCGAGCGGCACAGGTTACCGAGACTGTAACTAGGCAGTCCGGGCAGCACTTTCCTGCTGAGCCTGACTGTACAAAGCTTCTGCTCCGTCAGATCAAAACCGGCCTGCTCCAGGTGGTATTTGACGAAGGAATAGTCGAAATTGACATTATGGGCTACAAAAATGCGTCCCTTCAGCAAGTTAAATACCTTATCTGCAATCTGTTCAAAGGGCGGCGCACCCGCCACCATGGCATCCGTGATGCCAGTGAGCGACGCGACATACCGAGGGATGGGATAGCCGGGCTGCACCAGTGTCGTGTACCGTCCTTCCTCCCGCTCGCCGTCATGCAGGATCACGGCAATCTCCGTGATGCCGTTGGCGTTGGCATGACCGCCCGTCGTTTCGATGTCCACGATCGCGTACATGCTGTGAAATTACGCCATCGCCGGATACGTGCATCATGTCATTGCTAATTTTTTTGGCAATTCCCCTCGCGTCCTTGCTTCATTGCGGTAAAAGGCTTCACCCCTGCGTGAAATGATCCTTCACTGTCCTCCGCAACTCCGCGATCCGCATCTTATCTGCCGGCCGGTTTTCAAATTCAACCCCGGCATAGGACTTCCGCCGCATGATCTCGCGTTGCAGCTCATGTCGGGCATCGCCAGGCCCAAGGATCAGGAGGGAAGAAGGACGTTTGAGATTGGTGATCACCGAGCGCACGAACTTCCGGTATTCGAGATTGAAACGCGCCTGATCCGACCGCTCGCGATTGAGCGTGTGCCGGAAGAGGCCTGTCTTGCTGGTCTCCTCCCCTGAATACCTTGCCCGTAAACTCAAGCCGGAATCCATTGTCTCCTCCTCCATCCGCCCCTCCGGATCAACATGCAATAAAATGGCTTTCCGATGGTCGATCCAAATGCCGTAACGATGGGTTTCGAGGGTCTTTTTCATGTTTTGAGATTGAAAGACGGAACACGTCCGCCTCAACCCCAAGGTAGATCACCCGGAGATCGTAAACCATGATCATGATCAT
>CAJBZC010000130.1 GCA_903959965.1 uncultured bacterium | reverse complement strand
GCAGTCAATCCAAGATCCTTCGCTTCGCTCAGGATGACGTTACAGGGGGGGAACTTCAAGTATTGGCTGTACACTCTTAATCACAACGTACAAATACATGTCATCCTGAGGCCTCCGAAGGATCTTGTATTGGCTGTTACTAGCGTCTTCGTTTCCTGGCGGTGAAGGTTTTACCGCGAAGTCGCGAAGCATCTTGTACGGGCACTTCAATTCAGCATATCGTTGAGTCCATACAGATTGATTTTCCGTATTGAAATGCTCCATATATTTAGCATACTCAAGCTTATATATGCAACCCAACGCAACCTCCTCCACCGGTAACGGACTTTTCGGCATCTCCCTGATCGCGGCCCTGGCCGGCTTCATCTTCGGATTCGATACCGTGGTGATCTCCGGAGCCAACCTCCCCATCAAGGAATTATGGGATACCAGTCCCTGGTTCCATGGTTTTTTCATCATGTCGATGGCACTCTGGGGCACGGTGGCCGGATCTATCTACGGCGGGGTGCCGACAGAAAAATTCGGCCGCAAGAAGGTCCTGCTCTGGATCGGTATCCTCTTCAGCGTATCCGCCATCGGATCTGCGCTGGCGATGGATCCATACACTTTTTCCTTCTTCCGGTTCATCGGCGGTGTAGGCATTGGGGTGTCATCGGTGGCAGCACCAACGTATATTTCTGAGATCTCCACGCCTTCCACCCGTGGTCGACTCGTAGCGATGTATCAGTTCAACATTGTCTTCGGCATCCTGATCGCCTTCTTGTCGAACTACTGGCTGGAAGGGGTAGGCGGTAATAACGACTGGCGCTGGATGCTCGGAGTAATGGCCCTGCCTTCGCTGTTGTACACCTTGATGGTAACCTCCATTCCGGAGAGTCCGCGCTGGCTGCTGGCGGTCAGAGGGGATGCCGCCGGTGCCCGGAGCGTCATGCAGCGGTTAGGTGTCGCAGACATCGATGCCGAGATGCAGTCCATCTCCGAGCAGTCGGGAAAGCAGGGGGAGAAGCAACCTGCCTTTTTCCAATCGAAGCATGGCCGGATCATCGGCCTGGCCTTTCTGGTCTCCTTCTTCAACCAGTGGAGCGGGATCAATTTCATCCTGTACTACGCGCCGGAGATCCTGGAACGGGCCGGTCTGGCGGCGAAGGATTCGCTTTTCAACAGCATCGCCATTGGCGGAGCCAACCTGGTGTTCACATTTGCCGGCCTCTGGCTGATCGACCGGCTGGGGCGCAGAACCCTGCTCGTTATCGGTTCACTGGGTTATATTTTGAGTCTCTCGCTGGTCGCCTGGGCCTTCTATGCGGGCGCTTCTCCTGAATTCCTGCTGATGAGCCTGCTGCTGTTCATCGCGTCGCATGCCATAGGACAGGGGGCCGTCATCTGGGTATTCATTTCCGAGATCTTCCCCAACCGCATCCGGGCGGCCGGGCAGGCCTTTGGTGCCAGCGTGCACTGGGTATTCGCCGCCATCATCACCCTGATCA
Organism: uncultured bacterium; assembly: GCA_903959965.1. GTDB lineage: Bacteria > Bacteroidota > Bacteroidia > Chitinophagales > Chitinophagaceae > Pollutibacter. The sequence continues at coordinate 2,568 of CAJBZC010000130.1, read as the reverse complement.
CCCCGGTATTCCTGGATGCTGAGGATGGGATCTTCAGGGACAACCCCTGGCCCATCTTCGCCTTTTTCGCCGGGATGATGGTGCTGCAACTGATCTGGGTACTGACGCGGGTTCCGGAGACCAAGGGTGTTTCTCTGGAAAGTCTGGAAAAGGAGCTGGTGAAGCAGTAGGTTTGTTTCAGGAAAAGTGAAATAAATGAGTCTGTTTCACGAAATGTGGAATAAATATGCGCCGGACTTTATATTTATTTTTGTTCATTGAATTCTTTGTTTTCGCATTCAGCAGCGTGCAGGGCCAGCTCCGATTCGATCCGGTCTTTTCGGATCATATGGTCCTGCAGCGCGACCGGCCCATCCGCATCTTCGGAACTGCAAACCCGGGTGCCTCGGTTCTTTTGCGCTTTGCCGATCAAGAAGGCCGATCTTCTGCTGATGTCGATGGCCGCTGGAGCCTGAACCTGCCGGCACGACGCGCAGATACTACGGCCCATGATCTTAAAGTGGCATCGGGCTCAGACACCATCACACTGCGCGATCTGCTGGTCGGGGATGTCTGGCTCTGCATAGGCCAAAGCAATATGGAATGGCCCATGCAGCGCGAAGCGCATTTCGCAGAGGAGCGCGTGCGTCCCATGCCGTCGATCCTGCGCTGGCGAAACCCCGATTATGCAGGGAAAGGTTTTTATGGAACGCCATTCACGCCGCAGGTCGTTCGAAGATTGCAGCCGGATAGTTTTTATCAGGGCGAATGGACAAGCGCCGATCAGCGATCCTTGCCCTCAATGAGTGCAGTGGCCTATTATACCGGCCGGACCCTGACGGATCGGACGGGCGTGCCGGTGGGATTGATCAATCTCTCCATCGGTGGCGCTCCCCTGGAGACCTTCATCGATCCGGAATCAATGGCTGCCGATCCGCGCTTTGCCTCAAAAGTTAAGGGCGACTGGCTGGAGAACGTGGACCTGCCCGATTGGGTAAAGGTCCGCGGCCGACAGAATGTCGGAGATCTCCCGGGTGTGCCATCGGGTCTATTGGGGAAGGCACACCCCTTCCGCCCCGGCTTTGCCTTCGATGGCGGGATAAAGCCACTGGTGCAACTGCCGATCCGGGGCATCCTTTGTTACCAGGGGGAGAGCAATGCCCAGGAACCTGCGCGGGTGGCGGAATACGGCGCGCTGACCCGACTGATGGTCGAGGATCTGCGCCGCAAATGGTCGATGCCCGATCTGCCTTTTTATTTTGTGCAGTTGTCATCCATCGATACGATCAAATATAAGGGCCAGTTATGGCCGGAGTTCCGCGACGAACAGCGCCGGATGCTCGACAGCATCCCACACAGCGGCATGGTCGTCTGCACTGATATTGGTGCCCGCGATGATGTTCATCCGACCGAGAAGCGACTCGTCGGGCAACGACTGGCTCAATGGATCCTCCGGGATGTGCATGGCATGGTATCTGTGCCGTCCGGCCCGTTGCCCGTTCGGGCGGTGTGGAAGAGGGGATCGGTGATCGTACACTTTCAATACACCGGCAGCCGGCTGAAAACTGCTGACATGTCGGACCTGCGCGGCTTTGCCTTGGATGGCAATCCGTCGAATCAGGTGCAGATCAATGGGAAAACAGTCGTGATCGAAGCGAAAGAAAAACCCCGTGTGATCAGTTACGGCTGGCAGTCCTGGAGTAACGGAAATCTTGTCAATGAACAGGGATTACCCGCATCGACCTTTCGGATCCCTGTCCGTTGACCGACTAACGGTCATGCCTACCTATTTTCTTCCCGCCATCTCCTCTTCGTACTACCTTGGGATCCGCTTCGTACATTCGGAGTCCTGAACGCCTGTACATGAAACGACTCATTTTCGCGCTCTGTCTTCTTAGCAACCACCTGTCCATCTTTGCCCAAACTGCTGTTTATAAGGATCCTGCCCAGCCCGTCACCGCCCGGGTGGAGGATCTCCTGCGTCGCATGACGCCGGAGGAGAGGTTCTGGCAACTGTTCATGATCCCCGGTGAGGTGAAGCCCGGTGAAGAGGAAAAGTATCGTCATGGGATCTTCGGATTTCAGGTCAGTGCCGCCGGTCAGTCGGGCGGTGCGTCCGGGCAGATGCTGCAATACAATGCCACGGAAAAGGCACAGGCTGTGGCGGAGAAGATCAACCGGATGCAGCAATATTTCCTGGAGCAGTCGCGACTGGGTATTCCCATCATCCCTTTCGATGAGGCCCTGCACGGACTCGTGCGCGCCGGTGCCACTTCCTTTCCGCAAAGCATCGCGCTGGCGGCGACCTTCGATACATCCCTCATGGCTGAGGTGGCACATGCCATCGCCCGCGAAACCCGGGCACGCGGTATCCGGCAGATCCTGTCGCCGGTGATCAATCTCGCTACAGATGTTCGCTGGGGACGCACAGAAGAGACCTACGGCGAGGATCCATACTTATCGTCCATGATGGGTGTTGCCTACATGGGGGCGCTCGAACGCATGGGGATCGTGGCCACGCCCAAGCATTTCCTGGCGAATGTCGGAGAAGGCGGGCGCGACAGCTGGCCCATCCATGAAAGCGAATGG
>CAJBZC010000129.1 GCA_903959965.1 uncultured bacterium | reverse complement strand
CCCATCCAATAAGCAGAATAACGGCAATTATGTACAGTATGTTTCTCATGGTTAGATGTTTTTGATGTTTGAAATGTTGAATCAGAAAATAAAATTAGAACAATCATGATCAATAACTATTACATGTATCTTATTCGAGTCTTACACTTAAGAAAAACCATGAATAATTGACGGTCACTAGCATGCCCCACCGCGATCGAAATGAAAAAAATAAAGAAAGCTATTCGTAGAAACGTACTTTCACATACGACAGTTTGATAGTACTTACCTCGCTTTAAAGATCTTAATGTGTGTCATACAAGTCTGATTACATGATGCCGGGGTCCAGTCCAGGCGGTGAAAATGATGCTTCCTTTGGTAACTTAATTCCATCGAAATGAACCCTCAAAGACAGACGATGAATGACAGCAAACTCACCATCGACAACTACCTAGACAGCCACTACATCCACCGCAGCAACTGGCTGAGGGCGGCAGTGCTGGGCGCAAACGACGGCATCATCTCCATCTCCAGTCTGGCCATCGGTGTGGCGACAGCCAGTACCTCCCGGGATCCCATCCTGCTGGCGACGGTGGCCGGACTGGTGGCCGGAGCGCTGTCGATGGCTGCGGGGGAATACGTGTCGGTCAGTTCGCAGACTGATACGGAAAAGGCCGACATTGAACGGGAGAAACAGGAACTTAAGGAAATGCCCGAAGAGGAAATGCAAATCCTGGCGGAGATCTATGAACGCCGGGGATTGAAAAAGGAAACAGCCCTGCAGGTGGCAAAAGAGCTGACAGAAGCGGATGCGCTGGGCGCCCATGTCCGAGACGAACTGGGCATCAACGAGATCAGTCAGGCGAATCCCATCCAGGCGGCCTTTGCATCTGGTGCTGCGTTCACTGCCGGTGGATTGCTGCCGCTGCTGGTGACGATCTTCGCGCCGGTCGGCAATATGGAATATGTGCTCTATGGATTCACGATGTTATCGTTGGTCGTCCTGGGTGCCGTGTCCGCGAAGACGGGTGGCTCGAATGTGGGCAAGGCCGTACTTCGGATCGTGATCTGGGGAACCCTTGCCATGGGGCTGTCGGGTATGGTCGGGTATATCTTCGGAGTAAGGGTGTAAGGTTTACCGCAAAGAAAGGAAGGCGCTAAGCCCCCCTCCTTTTCATCGCGCCCTGGCGGTAAAGCCTTCTTCCGCCGAAGGCGGCTCCCGCTGCCAGCAGCAGCGAAAGCCCTCCGTCAACGGGAACGGCACCGGGATCCGGGCCTCCGGTTTCACTTCCCAATGCTTCCTCTTGTGCCAGCACAGGCAGTGAGGCAATCAGCAGTATGCAGAGGATGCGTATGAACTTGTTCATGTAGGATGATTGATCGTGTGGTTATATTAATTTTTTAGGATGCGCACCTGCTGCGTTTCGCCATTATCCATCTCGACCTGCAATACATACACACCAGAACTACGCATACCCGGCACCGTTAGTCGGTGCTGAATGCCCGCATCCGTGGCAAATACACCCACACCAGCTTCGCGACCCATCGCATCCACCACGCGCCAGCGTTTGGGTTCGGCCGTCGGGTGCGTCAGCTGCAGATCGATGATATTATTGGTCACCGGATTTCCGAGTGCCTTCGCTTCAAATACCGGAGAGACCCCGTCGGCACTCAGTTTCACGTGATTGATCGCCAGCAGGAAACGGCCTTCCGACTTCAACTCGTCGAGGCGCAGTTTGTATGAAAGTTGCCCGTCGCGCATCAGGATCGTCCGCCCGAGTTGCTTGTCGATCAGGGCCACGCTGTGCATAGATGACCACTTCCCTTCGGGCGTTACTTCGATCAATGTCTCGCCCGCCTTCGGCGTCGTCACCGTGATCGGATAGTAACGCTGCTCACCGTTCATCAGCGGAGCATCAAAGTGCATCGAATAATCATTGTCCTTTTCACCATCGAAGTACACACTCGCACCCGAGCTGCGGGCCATCATCAGGCCGTCGTACTGCGGATCCCAGCCTTTTGTGGCGTCCGTCTTCGATACATCGAGGTAGGCTTCACCGGGGATGGGATTGCCCATGCCGGATGCCTTCAGTCGCAGGCCCGCCAGTGTTGATGCGGCTCCCACCCGCTGTCCGGGGATGTCCAGTTTCAATGGATTCTTGGTGAAGTGCAGGTCAGGGGCGCTTGTTACCTTGGCTGACTGCGGGATATTCAGGGTGAGATCGCCCGCAAGGGGTGTTGCCGCTTTGATGAAAAAGGCAGCCCCAGACTCGATATACCTTGATCCGGACCCTAATGCAAATTTTGTATCGCTGTTGTAAGTTGTCCAATTTTCAGCCTGAGGATCCCAGCGGTATATGGTATAGGCAATGGTTGGGCTCAGCGGGGAGATCACATCCCAATCAATGGAAGATGCGAAAGGGTTACCAATCAAATGCCATCCTTGAACTGTGTTGGACAGTCCGGACATCACTATATCGGCTCCGGTTTCGTTCAACGACCCGACGGAACTGATGGTCAAATCTCCGCTCAATATGCCTGTTCCGGCAGTGGCCGTATTATCACCGTAAATCCAAGCGGCCAGCCCTTTGCCTGGAGCTATGGATTCTGTGGTGTTGCTAAAGGGTTGATAACCGGGGTTTCTTGGCCCTCCACTTCCATATCTAATCCCATCATCTCCATTTTCACTGTACACCATCATGGTCTGGGGGGTAAAACTGATGCCGATCCCAGTAATATTGCTCAGCTGGAGATTACTGCTATATGGGAATCCGAGCATCCTCCATTGCTTCAGGCGGGCAGTAGATGAAACGACAGATGGAATGAATCGTTCCACCATAACATTACCAGTAACAAT
>CAJBZC010000128.1 GCA_903959965.1 uncultured bacterium | reverse complement strand
TGATGTCAATCATTTCCTGAACCTCTCCCAAGCCTTCCTGCAGACTTTTACCCATCTCGTAGGATACCAGTCTGCCCAGCGCGTCTTTTCGCTCCCGGAGTTTATCTCCGATCTGCCGCACCACCTCCCCGCGCTTCGGGGCCGGCCAGTTCCTCCATACGAGAAAGGCCTCCTCAGCATGGGCTACCAGGGCGTCATATCCGTCACGATCCGCCGTAAAAACCGATGCGATCAGGGAGCCGTCGACCGGGGAGTGGGAGTGGAGATGCGGTCCGGTGGACCCCATCCAGTGCCTTCCGGTGGACAGTCCCGGATTGAAAGAATCTATCTGAAGGGTGTTCAGGAAATTCATATGTAGCTATTTTCTGTATGCTAAATTACGGTTAGCTGCGCTGTAAACCCTTTTCAAGATGTGCATCCGACCTGCTTCAGGCAGGTATATCCCCGGAAAAGTTAGGCCGACGCAGGATTTCATCGTACAAATGATGGACAAGGCCATCTGCCAGGCCGATCTTCGGAACATATATTTCTTCACAACCGGCCCATCGCATGGCATTGATGTAAACGGTGAGGGCGTGTACGATGACATCCGCCCGATCCTCGCGAAGTTTGTAAAGATTCATCCGCCTGTCTAAGGAAATGCTTCCCAGTTCCCGGTGATAATCACGCAGCTGATCCAATTCCAGCGGTTTTCCCTCCTTTCGTCGGGAGAGGGAGAATACCTTGTTGATGTTGCCTCCGGAACCAATCGCCCGAAGATCCCGAAGACCTTTTGTCTGTTCCTTGAGGTATTCTTTCATCTCCTCCCAGATCATTGCGCTCACCATCCCTTTCAGCAGCCTGATCGTGCCTATGTCGAACGAGCGTTTCGACTGCAGACGGCCGTTCGTAAAGAGGGTGAGTTCTGTACTGCCGCCCCCTACATCGATGTATAGAAAGGATCCGGATTTGCCAAAGGTTTCAGCGAAATGGTTTTCATAAATCAATGCCGCCTCCTTTTCCCCGCTCACAACTTCTATTTCGATTCCGGTTTCTATGCGAGCCCTTTCAATGATTTCGGTTGCATTGCGCGCATCGCGCATCGCGGAAGTGGCGCAGGCCGTGAAATGTTTTACGCCGTAGGCGTTCAGGAGATGGCGATAAGATTTGAGGGTCTCGATCAGCATGTCGGCTCTCGCCTCGGAGATCAGACCGGTGTCGAATACGTCGAAACCTAGTCGGAGCGGAACCCTGACCAGGTTAAGCTTCACGAACTCAGGTTCCCCGTCTTCTCCATCTCTGACTTCATTGATGAGGAGACGCGCCGCATTGCTTCCGATATCGATGGCTGCCAATAGCAATGTTCAAATCATTTCGGCCGCGAATATAATCTTTCACAGCGAGGGATAGATGTCAATCCGATGATTTATCAGCGGCTTTTCCCACGGGCCTTGCCGCCGACAGATATTTGTGGATCTGACGTTGTGAGCGGATCTTGCGACCACGGTCACGGGCGTATTCATTGTTCAACGCATCATCAAGCAGCCTTGCCTTGACATTGTCGCGTAACTGAATGTCGATCATCTCTCGAATCTCCGTTGCAATGGTCGGATCCTCGATGCGCACTGCGACTTCGACCCGATGATCGAGGTTTCGTACCATCCAATCCGAAGAGGAGATGAATACCGCGTTATCGCCCCCCTGATGAAAGATCATGACCCGGGCGTGCTCCAGGTATTCATCCACGATGCTGACCGCCCGCACTGGTACCGGGTAGTCTGAATGTTCTGTACGCATGCAATAGATCCCCCGAACTATCATCCGCAGAGAGACGCCGGCCATGCCCGCTGCATGCAGCCTGGTGATGAGCTGCTCGTCAGACAAGGCATTCAGCTTAAGTGTGATGGATGCTGGTCTGCCCGCCCTGGCCTCGTTGATCTCCCGGTCGATCATCTCCAGCAGACGGCTGCGCATGTGCACCGGACTCACCAGGAGGTGTTCGCAGGCCTTGAGCAGTTCCATGCCTTCTGAGGGTTTTTCCAGATACCTGAACACCCGTTCCAGGTCAGACATGATCGGACGACGGGATGTCAGCAGAAAATGATCACCATAAACCTTCGCCGTCTGCTCGTTCAGGTTTCCAGTACCAATAAAGCCATAATCTACCGTTGTTCCTTTCCCCGATTTCTTTCGGATCAGGCAGATCTTGGCATGCACCTTCATGTTTGGGACGCCTACCAGTACCTGAACGCCTTCTTCCTCAAGAATCCTTTTCCAGGCCAGGTTGTTTTCTTCGTCAAAACGCGCCCTCAATTCCAAAACAACGACCACTTTCTTACCGTGTCTAGCCGCGTTGATCAGGGCATTTACGATACGAGAATTCCGCGCCAGCCTGTAGGCTGTAATGCGGATCGAACGCACATCAGGATCTACGGCCGCCTCACGCAGCAGGTCGATCAAAGGATTGAAGGAATGATAGGGCGGATGCAGCATAATATCCTGCCTGAGTATAACATCCGTCACCCGGGCGTCCGGCGGAATGTCCGGATGGTGGATGGGGGCCGGCCTTGTGACTTTTCCCGGAAATACAGAACCTGGAAAGTCCATGAACTGACGAAAATTATGTATGCGACCGCCGGGAATCAGGTGGTCCTTTCGGGCGAGTCCCATCCGTCGGATCAGATAGCGAAGCAGTTCCGGATCTATCTCCCGGTCATATATGAACCGAACCGGCTTGCCCTTCCTGCGACTTTTGACCGCCTTCTCTATCTTATCTGTATAGGAGGTCGTTTCATCGTAATCGATGTCGAATTCCGCATCTTTCGTGATCTTGATGATATGCGCCGAAAAACGGTCGTATCTGAAAAACCTGAAAATTCTGGGCAGACTGTGCCGGATGATGTCCTCCAGCAGGATGATGGCGTGCTTGCTAGTCTTTCCGGCGGGTATCTGTACGAATCGGGGCAATACCTGGGTCGGTACCTCTATCAGGGAGAATCTGCGTTTCAGTGTCCTGTCGGTACGAGACATCACCACCGCGAGATATATCGATTTCTCCCGCAGGTAAGGAAAGTCCGGGATGTCTTCGATCATCAGGGGGATCACGTTCGGACGGACCTGTTCGTCGAAATATCGGTCCACAAACTCCCGCTGTGCCCGTCCGAGTTCCGTTTCCCGTAATAAATGAATGCCTGCACCCCGCATCTCCGCAGAGATCTCATCCCAAATCCTGGAGAACTCCTGCTGCTGTTCCAGCACGATTTCCTGAATGGCGTCAAGAATACGTTGGGGGGATTCCTCCCGATGCATCCTGGCCTTTTCTCCAAACCGGATCATACGGCGGAGGGCAGCCACACGCACCCTGAAGAATTCGTCAAGGTTGTTGGAGAAAATGCCAAGAAACTTGATGCGTTCCTGCAGCGGCACACCGGAATCAGCTGCTTCCTGAAGTACCCGGCCATTGAACGAGAGCCAGCTGATGTCGCGGGGGATCGTGGACGGCGGGGTGATGATTGGGTTGCTCTTGCGCCTCCCTGGACTCATAAGCGGTCAGAATGATTGAGGTAAAATTATACCTTGGCCAAGATTCCCAATGTTAAGTTTTTGAAAGTACAACACCTACAGGTTTCAGAGCGTAAGGATCTTTTCGATCAGTGCACTGGTGGATAATCCTTCCACCAGCGGAATGATCTCTACATGTCCGCCTCCGGTCATGACCTCTTGGTATCCCACGATGTCCTGCGCACGGTAGTCGCCTCCCTTCACCAGTACATCCGGCTTCACCAATGTTATAAGATCAAGCGGTGTGTCTTCCCCGAAAACAACCACGGCATCCACCATCTGAAGATGAGCGAGCAGCAGCGCCCTGAAATGCTCATCGTTTACCGGCCGCTCCGAGCCTTTCAGCCTGCGCACAGAAGCGTCTGAATTCAATCCCACGACCATCACATCCCCCAGCATAGCAGCCTTTGACAAGAGATCCAGATGCCCGGCATGAAGGATGTCGAAGCACCCATTGGTGAATACAATGCGTTTCGAGACCAGTTTCCACCTGGATACCTGACGCTTGATATCTTCCAGCGTAAAAATCTTCTGGTGGATGCGTTCGGTCGCTTTCATGGCTTCCTTTTTTTATTCATGACAGGCAAAAGGATCAGACACATCAGTCCCACGACCAGTACAAGGCCCGTCTGGAATGCCCAAAGCAACCATCCAAAAGCCAGGCCTCCGACCTCCGGAATGCCATATAGTACCAGTGAACGCTGGACAACGATCTGGTATGCACCGATGCCTCCCTGGGTGATGATCATCGCCAGGCTGCCAACGGAGAGGATCGTCAGTGCAGCCGACATGCCGAGCCCTGCCACCGCGGACATGGCGTAGAAACCCATCCTGATGCTCAGTAGATACATGGTCCAAATGAAGATCGTATGCAGGATGAAGACGGGAAGCCTCGATTTTTCAATATGACGCACACTGGTCAGGCCCTGCCAGATACCTGATGCGATCGATCTGATACGCCTGACGATATTTAAATGTCTGTACCTGGTCATCAACATCCGGAGGATCCAGGCACCGGCCAATGCCAGTACTACCAACCCGAGGAGTCGCCACCAGTTGCCGGACTGCCCTTCACTGCTGACATCCGCGCCAGACAGGAAGGTGGTTACCATGTCCATCTGTAGCAAAAGGGATAGTCCTATGACCAATGCCAGGCATATCACGTCCAATGCCCGTTCAGCTACCATCGTTCCGATCAGTTTATCCACGGGGGTATGCTCATATTTGGCGAGCATCGTGCACTTCATCACTTCACCCATGCGGGGCACCAGCAGGTTGAAGAAATATCCAAGCATGACGGCAAAAAAGGTATTCCTTTTGGATGGCTCAAATCCCAGCGGCTGCATCAGGATCCTCCAACGAAGCGCCCTGCTGTAATGACTGAGCAGCAGCATGATCATAGCGGGCAAAATAAGGATGTAGTCCGCCCCACCCAAGGCATCCGTGAGACGATGCATATCATCCTCTGAGAGGTTATGGATCGACCACCAGATCAGGAACAATCCCAATCCCAGAAATACGATATACTGCAGAGCCAGGGAAACAGTCTTGTTCATGGCGTTTGCTTGTGTGCTTCAGCCTCCGATAAAAGGGGTTGTACGATAGAGATGACATCCAGACCCGGCGCCACTGGCGCTATCCAGTCCGGCCATCCGCAAAATTAACCTTATCTGTAGGAATTCCTATGGTTCAGGCCGGCATTTGGAGCTGAAAATACATGTTATTAATAATTCGTACCTTTGCAATTCTTCTCACCCTTCCAAACCTTTCTCCGTTATGGTAGCAAAGAAAAGGATTCTGTTCATTGCCAATGAGATGTCTCCTTACCTGGAGCTCACCGAATTCTCGGAGATCGCCAACAAACTGGCCATCAAGGCCAACGATAGCGGCTATGAAGTGAGATGTATCATGCCCAGGTTTGGCGTTATTAATGAAAGAAGACACCGGCTTCATGAGGTTGTCAGGCTTTCCGGCATCAATGTATCGGTTGATAACGACGATTATCCACTCCAGATCAAGGTAGCATCCCTCCCCAATGCCAGGTTACAGGTCTATTTCCTCGATAATGAGGATATGTTCAAACGAAAGTACGTTTTTCAGGACGAGCAAGAAGCGTGGTATGATGATAATGCACTGAGAACCATATTCTTTTGTAAGGGGACACTTGAGACCGTCAAAAAATTTGGATGGCCACCCGATATCATCCACTGCAGTGGATGGATGACATCGCTGATCCCGCTCTACCTCAAAACCGTGTACAAGAAGGAACCCGTTTTCGGAAACAGCAGGGTGATCTACACCATCGGTCAAAACACATTCTCCGACAACATGGGGTCCGAGTTCCTGAAAATGGCTCAGATCCATACCTGTTTAAAAGATAAGGATATGGAACCCTACCGTTCCAATGACAATACGGGCATGTTCAGGGGCGGTGCACATTACGCCGATGCCATCACCTTCGGTGATGCGCTCACAGACCCGGCACTCCTCGAGGAGTTTGCAAAAGCCAAGGGAAAGCGTGTTGCGGCTGATCATCCAGAAACATGCAGACGCGCACTCGCAGCGATAACCGTCGT
>CAJBZC010000127.1 GCA_903959965.1 uncultured bacterium | reverse complement strand
CACGCTGTTCAGCAGATAGCTGCCGGGGGAGCCTGTCAATGCACCTGTAGCGGTGCCGGCGCCGATCGCGATCGTCACCGGTTCGCCGTTGGAGGACGTGGCGGTGATCGCCATGTTATTGGCGGCCGCCAGGGTCGTGGTGTTGGGGATGTTCAGCGTGATGGTCGGGGTGGCGGGGTTGACCGTCAGAGTAAAGGTCAGGCTGGTCGCTGCATAGGCACCGGCAGCCGCCTGCGTGGCCGTGATGATACTCGATCCCGCGCCGACGATCGTCACGGTGCTGCCGCTGATCGTGGCCACGGACGTCGTGCCACTGGCATAACTCCAGGTCCCGGTGCTGTTGGAGGTCGGGGCCGCTATTGCAAAGGGTGCATCGCCGTAGACCTTCGTCGTATTTGAAAAAGACATGGTCCGATTGGTCCTGAACGTCTTCTGGCTGCCATAACTGGTCACCCCACCAAGGATCACGTATGACCGAACATAATAGGTCGTATTGGCTGTCAAACCTGTGAGGTAAGACGTGAAGGTGCCGGTCCCGCTGCCGTCCAGCGTCTTACTATCTGAAATAGTGGGTGTACCGCTTGTATTCCAGCAGACCCCTTTTTGGGTAGCTCCTGCATAGGCCGTGGCATCCGCCGATATGCCTGAGGTTGCTGTAGTGCTGCGGATGGCGGATACATCCGTTGTCAACAGCGAGGAAGTCACTTCGAGCGTAAAGCTAGCGGTGGATATACCCCCTTCATTTGATGCGGTCACGGTATAGGTTTTGGAGCTGCTCAGCGCGGAGGGTGTGCCGGATATTTCTCCGGTGGCCGTGTTTAAGGACAAACCTGCGGGTAGGGCAGGGTTGATGAAATAATTCGTGATCTTCCGTATGCGGTTACTTGGTGGATCGGATACATAAAGGTTTCCGAAGGCGTCCAGTGCGACGGAAAAGGGCGACATAAACTTTGCCGCATAACCGAAGCCGTCGTCGTATCCATAACTAGTTCCCGCCAGGGTAGTCACACCACCTGCCGGAGTGATTTTCCGGATACGATAATTGTTTTTATCAGCCACATACACATTTCCGCTGCCATCCACCGCAATATCTTCGGGATTTTTGAACTGTGCAGCAGACCCGGTGCCGTCTGCGTTTCCAGTAATTCCGCTGCCAGCCAAAGTGGTTACTACACCTGCCGATGTGATCTTTCGGATGCGGTGGTTATACGAATCTGCCACATAGAGATTTCCGATGGCGTCCACTGCAATGCTCCCGGGAGCATTGAATTTAGCCGCAGACCCGGTGCCGTCAGCGTAACCCGTATTTAAAGAGCCGGCGATGGTGGTCACTTCACCTGCAGGTGTGACCATGCGGATCAGGTTATTACTTTGATCCGAAACATAAATATTTCCATTGGCACCTACTGCCACGCCAGAGGGACTTCTGAACTGCGCAGCTGACCCGGTTCCGTCGGCATACCCCGGGGAGCCACTGCCCGCCAGCGTGGTCACCACACCCGCTGAAGTGATCTTCCGGATACGATTATTCGAATAGTCGGCCACATACACGTTCCCACTATTGTCAGCCGCAACGTCAAGAGGTGAGTTGAAACTCGCCGCAGAGCCCGTACCGTCGGCATAACCCGGGGAGCCGCTGCCCGCCAAGGTAGTTACCACGCCTGCTGAAGTGATCTTCCGGATCCGCTGATTACCATGATCTGCTACATACACATTCCCGCTAGCATCTACAGCCACGCCTCTGGGACGATCAAAAGAAGGGGTAACCGAACCATCTTGATAGCCTTGCGTTGTGCCTGCAAACCTACTCACCTGCATCGGCGTCGGTGTTCCTCCCGAATTTGCCGGGCTCATTGCACTCATGGCTGTACCTACTGAAAGAGTAACCGGAGACCCGCTATAGGTGATGATCGGCGGCAGAGGCGCAGTGGTAAAAGAACTTGATGTTCCATTCGTAGTGCCGCCCGTATTGGTCGCTGAGACCCGATAATAATAGGTGGTACCCGCTGTCAGACCCGTGATGGTGGCGGACACTGCGGTTACGGTATTGCCGCTGGCGCTGGAGGGGCTGACCGTAGCACTGGTACCATTACCCGCATCTACGGTCGCCTGGCTGGTTGAGTACTTGATGGTCAGAGCGGAAGTTGCGCCACCATTGGCATTGACTGTGCCCGACAGGGTGGCCGTGGTCGCAGTCACATTTGTGGCAGCGGTTGTGGTCACCGTGGGTGCGTCAGCAATACCGATGGTAATGGTCGTGGTACTCGTCCCGAAGGAATTCTGTGCATACACGGTGTACAACTTCGGTGCCTGTGCCACGCTGGGCGTTCCGCTGATGGAGCCTGTTTGCACATCAAAGAACAGTCCGGCCGGGAGGGCAGGGTCGATCCGGTAGGAGGAGATGATTCGGATGCGGTGATTAATTTGGTCGGCCACAAACACATTCCCACTGCCGTCCATCGCAACACTCATGGGGTTATTGAAACTTGCCGCAGACACGGTACCATTGGCAAAGGTTGCCGTGCCGCTGCCCGCGAACGTGGTCACCACACCCGCTGAAGTGATCTTACGGATGCGGTTACTATGAGCATCAGCCACGTACACGTTCCCACTGCCGTCCACCGCGACACCCCAGGGATTCTTGAAACTGGCCGCAGACCCGGTTCCATCGGCATAACTTTGGATGCCGCTGCCCGCCAGCGTGGTCACCACCCCCGCTGATGTGATCTTCCGGATGCGTAGATTATAATTATCTGACACATACACATTCCCGCTGCCGTCCACCGCCACACCGGTGGGATAGCTAAAACGCGCCGCAGACCCGATACCGTCGGCGAAACCCTCAGTAGTACCCCCCCCCGCCAAGGTAGTAACTACACCCGCTGCAGTGATCTTCCGGATGCGGTTATTATAAAAATCGGCCACATACACGTTACCACTAGCGTCCACTGCCACGTCGTAGGGATTGCTGAATTTCGCATTAGAACCGGTACCCTCGGCATAACCCTGAGCGCTACCCGCCAGCGTGGTCACCACCCCCGCTGAAGTGATCTTCCGGATTCGATGATTATAAGTATCAGCAACATACACGTTCCCGCTTCCGTCCACCGCAATACCGGTAGGCCATTTGAAACTCGCTGCAGACCCGGTACCTTCAGCAAAGGTTGCTGCACCACTGCCCGCCAGCAAGGTCACCACCCCTGCTGAAGTGATCTTCCGGATGCGACTAGTATAATTATCGCTAACATACACGTTCCCGCTTCCGTCCACCGCCACACCGGAAGGATAACTGAAATGCGCCGCAGTCCCGGTACCGTTGGCATAACTCGCGTAGCCGCTTCCCGCCAGGGTGCTCACCTGTACTTTATCCGGCACACCGCCCGTTACGGTCAGCGCGATGGGCGTAGCAATGGCCACGCCGTTAGCCAGCGTCTGCGTGGGGCTTGCATAACTGAAAGCAAGTGCTGCATTCAAGGTAGTGAAAGTCTGCTCCGTACCATAGGACGTGCCCGCCAGCGTCGTGGCATACGCCCGGACGTAGTATGTCGTAAAGGCCGACAGGCCCGTTAGATTGCTGGTGAAGATTCCCGTACCCGTTCCATCCGTCGTTTTGGTTGGCAATGCCACGGTCGGCGATGCGGAAGTGCTCCAGATCACACCTCTGGCCGTCACAGCAGCCCCCCCGTCATGTGAGACGTTCCCGCCGCCGGTGGCGGCAGAAGCAGTAACAGCTGATGGCGTCGTCGTGGAAACCAGTGGAAGAAATGCACTATACCCGCTGACCCAGTTCGATGCAGCACCTGACAACCCGAAATTCTCGAGTGTGCCATTCAGTCCCGACACAGAAGACAGATTCGTCAACGTCGTCTGTCCCGCATTCGATCCGCCCGCCGAATGCTGGTCGAAACGGTAATAAGCCGCCAACCCCGTCTCCGTACCCTGCATCATCTCGTACACCGAAGCGTTGATCTGTGTAGCCGACCGAACGACGCTCCACAACCTTACTTCATCTATTTTCCCCTTGAAATACCGACTGTTATCCCGGGCATAGTCTTGCCCCAACCGAAGCGGATCGCTGTTGGCCTGCACCGTAAAGCTGGCGCTGTTCAACGTAACCTCGGTGCCATTAACATATAACCGGCGAGTGCCATTGTCGTTGACCGCCGCAATATGATTCCAGGCATTCAGGGTCAGCACGTTGGCCGTCGTCGTCCGCTCATCAAAGCTCAGTCTGCCCGATGTGCCTTCCAGCCTGAGAAAGTAACCATTGGCAAGATCTGTGTGATACTTGCCAATGATCCCCGCGAGATGAACGAACTGGGTTGGATATACCCAGGCCTCCAGCGTGTAGTTGGTGGTGAAGTCGATCGCGTTATTGTCGGGGATGGTCACCCGGTCGTTCGTTCCGTCGAAATCAAGGGCGTTGGTGACCGACTGCGCCTGAATGACATGCGGCGATATGGCACTGAGGAGTAAAGCTAAGGCGCTGTAACAAACAAACCTGACAAATGTAATAGGAAACTGGCGACGATCGAAATTGAACGGCATGACCGGGTATTTTTTTCGGAGCCTCCCAATGTGGAGAGGTGTCCTAAGGTATACCCAACCGTTTCAACGATGTAACTTTCGCTTGTCTACAAATCGATGTGTTTTATACTATAATATATTGAATATCAATTTTTTAAAAAACAAACCTGACCGTTTTTCGTAGACAACATATCCCTGTTCGAAATACTGGATTTTTTCCCAAAACATCATGGAAACGCTACGATGGAAACATTTGAAATGAAAGAAGATCGCGGACCTGCCTATGAACCTTCCTGCGTTTCGTCCTCTTCCCCGGGAGGCATATCGTGGATATTCCTGCGGTAATGACCGGGGGAAACGCCCACGATGGATTCAAATAGCTTATGAAAATATGTCCGGGTCGGAATGCCGCACATTTCTCCAATGGCTTCCAGTTTCAGGGATACTGAGCCCGGATCCTCAATGAGCCGGCGGGCTTCCCGGATCCGGTATTGATTGACATACTGAATGAACGTCAAATTTAACCTGGCCTTCAGCACGGCGGAGATCTGCCGGGGCGTCACATTCAGCCATTGGGCGACGTCCTCGATCCGGAGTTTGGGATCCTTGTACACGGCCTTTACCTGAAATAAATGCTGCAGATCGACGTAGATCGGATCTGACCCTGACAGATCCCTCGACGTTTTTTTTGCGGCCACAACCGGCTGTGGCCCGGCCCCCGCATGAGTGGCGGCATCCTTCAGTGCTTCTTCCGCGGCGAACTTCTCCGCCTTGTATCTCTCCATCAGTACTGCATAGGAATGCGCCCGGGCCTCCGACAGTCGGCTGCGCTGCCGGACGAGCCAGACCAGGGCCACAAAGGCCATCGACAATAGCGTGAGGAATATGATCCAGCCCTTACGGATGTACAGATCCTTTTTCAGGTTCTTATTTTCCAGGGACATGCGCTCTGTGTTGAAACGCATTTCCAGTCCATGTATCACGTTTTTCGTGTCCACCTTAAGCATCGAATCCTGGATGGCGTCCGTCTCCTGATGCAGGGCGAAGGCCTGATCATCCAGCCCGGCCGTCCGGTAGGCCTTCGCCAGTTCAAATTGCCCCTGGATCTTCATGAAGGGTTGTCCTATGGAATCTGCCATGCGGACGGATCTTTCCAGAAACGAAACGGCGGAGTCCGGATCCCCATTGGCTTCGTGATAAAATCCGAGTGCCTTGTAAGCGACCACTTCACCGGTTGGGATGTCCTCCTTTTGGCTGACGCTGAGCAGATATCGGAACCCTTCCAGCGCCTTGGGATATCGTTCCGCCTCGAAATCCTGCACGGATATATTATACAGGATCTTTATACGTTGAAGCTTCCCATTTTCCACCGGCAGTATATCCATCGCCCGCTGATAATGATAGCGGGCACTGTCGGTATGCATGTTATAATGCATGATGCCCATATCCATGAATACCTTGGATTGCATCAGCGAGTCGTTCAGTTTCCGGGCAATGTCTAATGCCTTCATGAAATACACCCGTGACTTTTCGAGGGTGTAGATGCCCAGGAAATTATTCGCAATCGTGTGGTATAGTACAGCCATCAGCGTATCCCGCTGCTCCATGGCCGGCAAGGCAATGGCCGACATGGCCAACTGCTGTGAACCGGTGTAATCACCCAAGTTGTTCAGCAGCGCGGCTTCCGAACTCATCAGCGTGGCTTGTTCCCGATGCAATTGCCGGCGCGAAAAGATGCCGATCGCCACCGGATAGACATCTTCGAGATACTTGAATTTCGATTCCTCAATGTCTCCTTTAACGGGTAACAGCGCCCGGGCATAGGCCAGCGAATCGCCCAGATGTCCGGCCAGGGACTGTACCCTCAGGGCTTCCTCAAACACGGAGTCGGCATTCCCGAGCTTGTCGAATGCCTCCTGACGCCACTGACGGAGTTGCAGCTGCCGTTCGTCCGAAAGCGGTGATGCTGGACTTTGTAGCAACAAACTGTCGATCTGGCGCAGGGCCTGTTCGGGATCGGCTTTCACCTGTTCGGACAGGGCCTGGTCTTCGGAGGAGCTCATCCTGGAACGGCAGGCTGTGAACATACAGATGAGGGACAACAAGATATAGAAGGGTCGCATCTCCCGAATGTCTTGAATTATCTACTTCTAAAAAAAATCAATTCCGAAAAGGGATCCGTCTTTGTGCCTTCGCACCCTTGCGGTAAAGCCGCCGCCCCGCATCGAATCATCTTCCTTTTGATCGATCAACATCCCATGCGCATTTTCTTCGCACCTTTGTATCCAACCCTGACCATGCCAAACGATCAACCCCCAAGCCAGGACACCATCATCCAACAAACCCGCCAGTGGATCCGCTCGGTCGTCATCGGCCTCAACCTCTGCCCCTTCGCCGCTCGGCCGGTCGACCGCGGCACCGTGCGATACGTTGTCTCCGAAGCGCAGACCCTCGAAGCCTGTCTAACAGCCCTCATGCAGGAAGTCCAGCGGCTGAACGAAGATGAATCGATCGACACCACCCTGCTGATCCTGCCGGCCGCCTTTTCGGATTTCGAAGATTTTCTGGAACTGACAGACCTTGCAGATGCGCTGCTCGAAGAGAACGACTACGAAGGCGTCTATCAGGTGGCGAGCTTCCACCCCGACTATCACTTTGCAGACGCACCGGAGGATGATCCCGCAGATTTCACCAACCGATCGATCTACCCGATGCTGCACCTGCTGCGGGAAGAACAGGTCGAACAGGCGATAGATTCGCACCCCGACCCCGACGGAATCCCGGAACGAAATGTGAATTTCACCCGTGAAAAAGGACTGGAATACATGCGAAAACTACGGGATGCCTGCCTCTGAAGCAGGCACCCCGCCCGGATCATCAACGGATGACCGGCAATGACTTCTCCCGCACCAATTTATTGAAGGCCGGAAGCCCGGTGGATTCAATGGTCTTGAGGGTTGCGAGTTCTGCATCCGCCTGTGTGGCCAGCGCTGCATAGACTTCCCGCGCCTGACGGCTGGGCGCCATATTGCCGCTGTTGGCCATGTCGAACACTCCGCTGAGCTTATCGTTCAACCGGATGGGATAATTCAGCACATCCTGTCCGCTCTTCGCCTTGGTCTGATGCAGCTTCTCTTCGATGGCAGTGAGCTGGCGGCTCAGACTGTCAGACATCGTACGTACTTCCGCAGGACAGTCCCTACCCTGACGGGTCACGAAATCCTTCAACTGGCTGCGCAGTTCGCGGATACGTTTCACACCGGCCTGCACCTCGTCGAACTTCGTCTGTACCTGCCGCAGGAAAGCGAACTGTGCATCATAATCCGCCTGGGATACTTTGTAGTTGGGATCCGCCAACACGGTGAAGGGCAACTCGAGAGAGTCAGCACCCACCTTCACCCGGGCCCGGTAATTGCCCGGAGACGCCAGGATGCCCGACGGCGTTCCGTTCCAGAGGATCATGCCCTCCGGTCGCTCGGAAGCCGGATAGGCCAGGTTCCAGATGAAGCGGTTCTCGCCGTTCACCAGGCTGACCTTATCGTCCTTGCCTTCTGTGGTGAAGGTGCGCGCGATCTTGCCGCTGCCATCGAGGATGGTAACGGTAGCCTTCGTGCTGTCGGTCACCCCAGAGGCACGGAAATGGATCACGACACCCTTGGGAGGGTTGGCGCCGGCATGATCAGGCATGGTAGCCGGACCGCCCCAGCGCGAAGCGGGCATCCGGTAAACCGGATTGATGTCATATACAAAGAGTTTCTTCGAGAGGATGCCCGCATCGGCCTGCTGCACACGGGTCAGGTCATCGATCACCCAGAAGGCGCGTCCCTGCGTCGCCACGATCAGGTCATTGTTTTTGATCGTCAGATCTGTGATCGGCACGATCGGCAGGTTCTGCTGGAAACGCTTCCAGCTGGCGCCGTCATTGAAGCTGATGTACATGCCGTACTCCGTCCCGGCATAAAGCAGTCCCGGTCGCTTGCGGTCGGCCCGCATCACGCGGGTGAAATGCATCGGATCGATGCCGTTGGTGATCTTCTTCCAGGTCTTTCCGTAATCCTCGGTCTTGTAGATATATGGCGCAAAATCATCGCTCTTGTAACGGGTGCCCGTGAAATAAGCCGTGCCCTTCTTGAACGGATCAGGTTCCACGGCGTTCCACATCATCCATTTGGGGGCATCCTTTGGGGTGACATTCTCCCAGGTCTTTCCGCCATCGCGGCTGACATGAATCAATCCATCGTCGCTGCCGACCCAGAGCAGATCGCGTTCCAGCGGACTTTCCGTGGCGGTGAAGATCGTGCAGTAATACTCGACAGATGTATTGTCCTTGGTGATGGGGCCGCCGCTGGAACGCTGGCGCGACTTATCATCCGTCGTCAGGTCCGGGGAGATGCGCTCCCAGCTGGCACCTTCATTTTCGGTGACGAACAGCGCATTACCGGCGCAGTAAAGTCTTTTCGGGTTGTGCGGTGAGAAGAAGATCGGAAAGTTCCACTGAAAGCGATATTTCAGAACATCAGCTCCGGCTCCCATCGGGTTATCGGGCCATACCGTGATGGCGCGGTTCTCGCCGGTGCGGTGATCGAGCCGGGAAAGGTATCCTCCGTAATTGCCGCCGTAGACGATATCCGGGTTCAGTGGATCGGCGACAACGTATCCGCTCTCACTGCCGGCTGTTTCCTCCCAGTCCTGTTCGGTGATGGCGCTGCCGTAGGTGGAAGATTTGATGCGGAAGGTGGAGTTATCCTGCTGCGCGCCCAGGATCCGATATGGGAAGGCATTGTCGGTCGATACCCGGTAGATCTGGGACGTGGGCTGGTTCATGTAGGTGCTCCAGTTATTACCGGCGTCGAAACTGACCTGGGCGCCACCGTCGTCGGCCACGATCATCCGGTTGCCGTCGGCCGGGTCGATCCAAAGGTCGTGATGGTCGCCATGCGGGGTGCGGAGCGACTGGAAGGTCTTGCCCCCATCACGACTGCGCATGAAGTTGACATTGGGGCAATACACCGTCTGTTCGTTGGCGGGATCGACAAATACTTTGGTGTAATACCAGGCCCGCTGGCGGATGTTGTTATCATTGGACTGCAGCGTCCAGGTAGCTCCGGCATCGGAAGAGGCGAACAGTCCGCCGTCGGCATTCTCGATCAACGCATAGAGTTTATCGGGATTGGAGGGTGCCACGGCCACACCTACGATGCCCCAGACGCCCTTGGGAAGCCCCTTGGAGGTGGTAAGCGAAGTCCATGTCTCCCCGCCGTCGGTGCTTTTCCAAAGTCCGCTGCCTTCCCCGCCGCTTTCCAGGCTGTAGGGCGTACGGATCACGCGCCAGGTGCCGGCGTAGAGGGTATTTGGATCGACAGGATCGATCACCAGGTCGCTGGCGCCGGTTTGGTCGTTGACATAGAGCGTGCGTTTCCAGGTGCGTCCGCCGTCGGTCGTCTTGAAGACGCCGCGTTCGGTATTGGGACCGAAGAGGTGCCCTACGACGGCGGCCCAAACGATGTCGGGGTTCCGGGGGTGCACGACCAGCCGGATGATGTGCCGGCCGTCTTTTAGTCCGATGTTGCGCCAGGAGCGGCCGGCATCATCGCTGCGCCAGACGCCGCCGAGGCCTTCGCTGACGTTGCCGCGCATGGTATTCTCTCCTTCTCCGGCATAGACGATCTGTTCGTCGGAGGGGGCGATGGCTACGGCACCGATGGTGCTGCCGAAATATTTATCGGATACATTCTTCCAGTGGTGTCCGCCGTCTGTCGTCTTCCAGACGCCGCCGCCGGTGGCGCCGAAGTAGAAGGTGTTGCGCTGGCGCAGGCTGCCGGCTACTGCGGCGCTGCGGCCACCACGCCAGGGACCGACGAGGCGGTAGTTAACCCCGGAGAGGAGGATGGAATCGTTATTGGGGAGGGCCGCGGCTTTCGGAGCGCGCGGCTGGGCGCAGAGACCCGATCCGAGGGCCCCGGCCAGGATGAGGAGTATGACATTACGCATACCATGAAGTTACGACAAGGCATGAAATTCAATGATGTCGATTGTATCAGGTACGGGCAAAAAAAATCCCCCGCTTGCGCGGGGGCTCTGGCAACAGCCACCTTGTTTTCGCTTGGCCTAAGGGGTACGGATTAGAACGGGCCGGATTGTTCGGGGCCATGCTCAGGAATGCGGATCGTGCATGACCCGGTTGGGTAACGGGATCAATGCAGGTCATGCCACAGAGGTGTCTCTTTGAGTTGTCTTCGAATACTTAGAAGTGACCGACGGTTGGCCGGGGTGTTTGTCAGATAATGTTCAGCTCCTGACGGATGCGCAGCTTGTGCGATTTGCTGACAGGAATATTAACGCCTTTTACGATCAGGTTCGTATCCTGCAGGTCATCAATCTGCGACATATTTACAATATAGGAACGGTGTACTTTCAGGAATCCCATCCCTTCGACCCTGGATTCAATATTCTTGATGGTATTGTGGGTGATGTATTTTCGTTCGCGGGTCACAAATCTGACATAATCGCCCATGCTTTCGACATACAGGATATCGCGACCTTCCAACCTGATTAGTTTGCCGTCAACCTTGATGAAGATATGATCCGCGGGTGCATCCGCTACATCAGGGGTTGATACCTTCAGTTTTTGGACAGACTCCAGGAACCTGTCGTAGGTGAAGGGTTTGCGTAAATAATCTGTCACATTGTATTGAAAGGCATCGTATGCATACTCCGTCTTGGATGTCGTAAGGATCACCTGCGGAGGGTATTCCAGACGGTCCATCAGCTCAAATCCGGATATGCCGGGCATTTCGACATCCAGGAACATCACATCCACCCGATGTTCATCGAGGTAGGTAAGCGCGTCTTCCGCATTCAGAAAATGTGAGGAGATGCCCACGGCGGCGCTGCGCTGGCAGAATCTCATCAGGATGTCTGCAGCCGGTTTAAGGTCTTCTACGATGATCCCGGTGTGCATCATGCCCTCAAACGGTTGAACTCGTTGAGCTTCTGGCACTCTCTCCGGGTCAG
Source organism: uncultured bacterium (assembly GCA_903959965.1). Lineage (GTDB taxonomy): Bacteria > Bacteroidota > Bacteroidia > Chitinophagales > Chitinophagaceae > Pollutibacter. Next base: position 2,702 of record CAJBZC010000127.1, on the reverse strand, counting down.
GCGATTGGCATCACACATGATCTGGCGCAGGTAGTGCCATGCGTTCTCCAATTCTTCCATGCGTCTGTCGGGGACACAGCGATCTTCAAAGTGCTGTACGAGTTCCTGAACGAACAAGAGTCCCATGTAACCGAAAACAGGTTTCATGCGATGAATGACGCGTCTCAGGCTTTCCGTATCCTTCAGGATGACGTGGAGGTCGGCCATAGTGATGGATTCCTCCAGTTGATCCAGGGAAGAAAGGAAGATTTCCTCTGCCATCAGTGTGTCTCCTGCGTAGAGGTCTTCCAGGAATCTCCCGTCGAATCCCTCCGAAAAGCGGTAGGCTAAAACTTTGATCGGGTCGGTCATGTGTGCAATTTTTGGCGTTCGCGTATCGTTCAGTGTAGGTCGTCACGGCGTCTTAATGGGCGCCAACGGTATCCAACCCCATGAAAACGTACATATTGGATCTCATAGTATCCATTCCCAGAACATTTTTAGAGAATGGGATACAGTCGGAGACGCCGCGTGATCTGCGCAAGCGCATACTCCGGCTGAATCTCTTCCTGTCCTTTGCCCTAATGGTGGCCCTGACGGGACTGACCTTCAGTTTCGTCAACCAGCTGTTCATGAGCGCCATGGCTCACCTGGGGGCCGTCTTCCTGTTCACTGTCGCCTTTTTCCTGGTAAAGGATGGTCATATCAAAGCATCCCGTGTGATCGGCATCCTGGCCATTAACCTGCACGTGCTCTTGATCAGTCATCTGGAAGGATATCGCTCCGATACGCATCTGCTCATCTTCCCGCTGATGCTGTCGCTGGTATTTGTAACGGAGATCCGGAGATCATACGGCGGGATCGCGCTGGCGGCCCTGGCGACGTTGTCGACCATCCTGCTGATCGTCCTGTTCATGCCATATGAAAACGGCTTGCAGAAGATCCCGGATGCCCTGTACGAGGATCTGCAGCATACCAACCTGGCGATGTCGCTTACCCTGACGACGATCTTTGCCTTCATCATCCATAAAACGCTGGACAATCACGAACTGAAGATCACCGAGGAGATGAAGTTGTCGGAGACGATCTATGACACATCGCTGGATGCGGTTTTCATTGTTTTGGCGGAAAATAGCCATCTGATGGGGTGCAACATCCGGGCGCTGGAGCTCTTTTCGATCGGGAAGAAGCAGGATGTACGCGGGCTTCCGGCGGAGCGGATGCTGGGCATTCAGATGGCACGCAGGCTGGAGACCTTCAGGATCGGCGGAGAGGGACAACCTTCATGGTACGGGAACATGGAACTCGCTCGTCCGCAGGGGGCACCGTTCCACGCACATGTCAATCTTGTGCCGTTCCAGCACCAGCAGCAGCGGTATATCAAGATCAGCATCCTCGACATCACCGAGATCAAGTCGGCGGAATTCGAGATCATACGTGCCAAGGAACGGGCGGAAAAAGCGACCCGCGTGAAATCCCGTTTCCTCAGCATGATCAGTCACGAACTGCGCACGCCGCTGAACGGGATCGTCGGCACCACGGAACTGCTCATGCAGGAGAAATTCCCTGAATCACAGCGGCCTTACATGGATGTACTTCGTCATTCTTCTGAACACATGCTTCGGTTGATCAATGATATCCTCGACTTCAGTAAGCTCGAGGCCGGAAAGATGGAACTGGAGAAGGCTCCGTTCAATCTGAGTGCGTTCATTTCCAAGGCGGCAGCTCCCTTTGCAAACGATAACGGCACCAATGTCCCGCTCAGGCTGGAGATCGATCCGTCACTGGACACGGAGGTCTGTTCAGATGAACTGCGATTGAATCAGGTGCTGAACAATCTGCTGTCCAATGCCCGAAAATTCACGCCGGAGGGGCGTATCACCTTGATTGCCCAATCAGAATCCCGAACCGAATCTCAGATCAAGGTTCGATTCGCTGTCAAAGACACCGGCATCGGCATCCCACCCGGGAAGCTTAATAGCATTTTCGAGCGTTTCACTCAGGCGGATGCGGAAACGACGCGCAGGTTCGGGGGCACGGGACTGGGACTGGCCATCAGTCGCCATCTGGTAGAACGCATGGGTGGTTCCCTGAATGTCCATAGCAAACCCGCGGAAGGGAGTGAATTTCACTTCACGCTTTGCCTGGAACTGAATGCAAAAAATCAGGTTATTGATCAGCCTGCATTAGCCTTCCCCATGACAACCCTGCGGGGACTTCGAATCATGGTCGCAGAAGATAATCCCGTGAACATGATGGTGGCTCGAAGATTTCTCCAAAAATGGCATGTGGAATTGATCGAAGCGCGCAACGGCAGAGAACTGGTTGAATTGTTCGGCCGCTCGCCCGTGGATTTACTCCTTGTCGACCTCGACATGCCCGAAGTGGACGGGGTGCAGGCCGTCGCAGAGATCCGACGCAAGGATCCCATCATTCCGGTGATCGCCTTCACCGCTGCCATCTACGAAAATATTCATACAGACCTCAGGATGAAGGGCTTCGATGATTTTGTACCGAAGCCCTTCAAGCCGGAGATTTTATATAACAAGATCCGGGAGCTGACGGGGTATCGCGACTTAGCGCCCTCGCGGTGAAGCCTTGACCGCAAGGGCGCAAAGTCGCGAGGATCAAGCTACCCAACGGCGTTTCTTGAAGTGGTTAAAGTACAGAACAGCAAATACAAGATTCCTCGCTTCGCTCGGAATGACAGTAGTGTGTGGTTG
>CAJBZC010000126.1 GCA_903959965.1 uncultured bacterium | reverse complement strand
CCGGAGAAATGGTCGATGCTCCTCAGTTCTTGAAGGATGGCCAGGAAGTTTCGGTATTGATCAATACCGAAACTTCCTGGCCATCCTTCAAGAACTGAGGAGCATCGACCATTTCTCCGGATACAATGATCTGCTCAAAGGTCTCATTATCCATGAAATTGTAACCCATATCATCCTGATACAGGAACTGATAGTTTTTACGCTCTACACGAACGGGATAGATGGTATCGCCTGAGTTCCAGGTTTTTTCTATGGAGCGGTTGTTATCGACGCCCTTGAGCTTTGCCCATACTTTTGCTGCAGCGCGTGCTGTCTTGTTTTCCCCGAATTCAACCACTGTGTAAAGGCTGCCGTCGAGCTTCACGATAAGACCCCGGCTGATATCTGACGTATTTGCCATAAATGTGCTGTGAGATGAAAATTACCGCTGATTGCGGATGGCAATACTAAGGCAATTTAAGTTTCCTGAAAAACAGTCGATATTATTGGGAAAATCTCTGTGGTTCATCAGGATGGAACGGCCGGTGCTGCGGCAATTCTCCGAAATCGTATGCGTCGATTAATTTGCAACTCCATGCATGGTGGCGTAACTTTGCGAAGCATCTGAATGAGATATTGATGCGATATGATTTGTTCAATCACTAAAAACACAGATACATGAAAGTCACTGTAGTTGGAGCCGGCGCTGTGGGAGCCACCTGTGCCGACAACATCGCCCGTTCCGCCGTCTGCCAGGATCTTGTCCTGCTGGACATCAAGGAAGGCCTCGCCGAAGGAAAGGCCCAGGATATGATGCAGACCGCTGCTCTGCTTGGATTTGACACGCGGATCAGCGGCAGTACCAATGACTATTCCAAGACCGCCGGCAGCGATGTCGTGGTCATCACCTCCGGCCTTCCCCGCAAGCCGGGCATGACCCGCGAAGAGCTGATCGGCACCAACGCCGGCATTGTGAAAGGCGTCTGCGAGAACATCCTCAAATTTTCCCCGGATGCGATCATCATTGTGATCAGCAACCCGATGGACACCATGACCTATCTCGCGCTGCAGTCGACCGGACTTCCGAAACACCGCATCATCGGTATGGGCGGTACACTCGACAGCAGCCGCTTCAAATATCAACTCAGCAGTCATCTTGGCTGCAGCCCCGCTGATCTGAATGCGGTGGTCATTGGCAGTCATGGCGATACCACCATGATCCCACTGATCCGCTTCGCTACCTGGAACAGCCTGCCTGTCACCCAATTCCTGAGCACAGAACAGCAAGAGAAGATCGTCGCCGATACGATGGTGGGCGGTGCCACCCTGACGAAACTCATCGGAACCTCCGCCTGGTATGCCCCCGGTGCTGCCGGTGCTGCCCTGGTCAAGAGCATCCTGAACGATGAGAAGAAACTCTTCACCTGCTGCGTGAAACTGGATGGTGAATATGGACAGGAAGATATCTGCCTTGGTGTGCCGGTGACCATCGGACGCAATGGCTGGGAGAAGATCCTGCCGATGGATCTGAACGAAGCGGAAAAAGCCCTATTCGCCAAGAGTGCCGATGCTGTTCGGTCCATGAACGACGTGCTCAAGACGCTCTGATATTCAGTAAACTGATTTTTTATCCTG
>CAJBZC010000125.1 GCA_903959965.1 uncultured bacterium | reverse complement strand
CCACTGGTATCGAATGCCTATGTGGGACTGGCACCCTGGCGCAGCGAATTTTATCTGACGCCGCTTCAAAACAGTCTTCACCTGGGTTCAGTTTCCTGGTTGGATATGCTTTCGCTGCACGAATACCGGCATGTTCAACAGTATGTGCAGTTCCGGCGGGGACTGCCAACATTCGCATGGTGGCTGGCAGGGGAGCAGGGACAGGGTTTGGCCAATGCTGCGGCCATACCGGACTGGTTCTTCGAAGGAGATGCCGTGGACCAGGAAACCATGCTGTCCGGACAGGGCCGAGGGAGGCTTCCGGACTTTTTCAATGGCTACAGAAGTTTATGGAACGAGGGGCGGAATTATCGCTACATGAAACTTCGGAACGGGTCGCTCAAACATTATGTGCCAGATCATTATCAGCTCGGATACTTGCTGGTGGCAGGGGGAAGAGAACGTTTCGGGCCAGACATCTGGTCGAAAGTGACGGCAGACGCCGCCGCATTTCGACCCTTGTTCTATCCCTTTCAGGGTGCCTTCCGGAGACATACAGGTCAGTCCTTCAAGACATTTTCCATGGATGTTTTGGCTAATGGAATGAATCTTCCCGCCGTCGCGATCGATACTTCCAAGGTTTCTACGGAATGGCTAACGGCCAAGCATAACCGAAGCGTTTCGGATCATCAATATCCGGTGTTGATCGGTCAGGATTCGGTACTGATGATCCGAAGGGCCTATGATCAGGTGCCACACTGGTATCTGTTGCATCACCAGCGCATGCAGAGGCTGGCGGTGAAAGATATTGGGATCGATGACTATTTTACATACGGGAATGGCCGCATCGCTTACACGGCGTACCACCCTCATCCCCGCTGGTCCTGGCAGGAGAATAACGAGATCATGGTCCTGGATCTTCGGAACCAATCAAGGCGAGTGCTGACCCGCGGCGGACGTTATTTTTCACCCGGGATTTCAACAGACGGAACCCGTATTGCCGCAGTTCATGTGGATGGTTCAGGGCGTTCAGAAATACACGTGCTGGATGCTATTGACGGAAAGTTGTTGTTTGAACTTCCGAATGAAGAAGGTTTTTTTCATACATATCCCGTCTTTGGGAGGGATCGGAATGAACTCATAGCCGCCGTGAGGGATCCCAAGGGATCGATGGCACTGGTCGCCTGGAATCTGCGGGATCGCTCAAAAAGGATCTTGCTACCCTTTGTGCAACGTCCCATCGCTTTCCCGGCCGTTCATGGTTCTTTCCTTTCGTTCACTTCATCATATGAGGGTTTTGACCGGCTGTTCATGCTTGATCTTTCTTCATTGATGTTGCACATGCCCGAGGATGTTCCGCCTGCCATCCGTGGTGCCGTATTCGATAGTGCTTCCCGTTTCCTCACATTTGCGGCATTCACATCGGATGGCTACCGCATTGGGCGTAGATCGATCAGCGATCTGGATACCCCGATATCCATTTCAACGTGGACATCATCACCGCTGATCTCCGTTTTTCCTGTGACTAAACGAACGGCGATCCCGCTCGAGGTTGACAGCATCGCATCCACCACGCGCGCTTCAAGTTCCTATCCGCATTTTAAACATCCGTTG
>CAJBZC010000124.1 GCA_903959965.1 uncultured bacterium | reverse complement strand
GGATATGCCATCCAGCTGGCCGTTAGGAAAGGATACCGGATCTGCGTGATATCAGGATCAGATGCACCTCCTGTTTCCGAAAGATTATCGAGGCTCGGTGTCGAGGAAGTACATATGATGGTTAAGGATAAGCGTACTGTCCTCCAAGACTTCATGCATCGCACAGGGATCAGCGCAGAACAGGTGTTGTATATGGGTGATGATGTTCCGGATATTTCAGTTATGAAGATCTGTGGCATCGCTGCTTGCCCCCATGACGCTGCACAGGATGTAATGTCTGTCGCCCAGTATGTTTCACCGCTCAACGGAGGCGCAGGGTGTGTCCGGGATGTGATAGAGCGGGTACTCAGACTGCAGGATCAATGGTATGATGATCAATTTGTCCAAAGTCTATGAGATTGACTAACTTCAAGCACATGAAATTGCTGGGTTCCTTCCTCAGACTGATCCGCTTTCCGAATCTGGCATTCATTGCGCTGACCCAGTATCTCTTCTATCATTTCATCATCATCCGTCAACGCATCGCTCATCAGGACGCTGTATTTGGGTTGGATTCGGATACCTTTAATTTACTACTTGTAGCATCATTTCTGATTGCAGCCGGCGGATATGTCATCAACGATTACTTTGATATCAATATAGACAGCATTAACCGTCCGGATAGACAGGTCGTGGAGCGGGTGATCAAGCGTAGATGGGCCATGGTCTGGCATGTGCTGTTCTCTTTGACAGGATGGGTTGTTAGCATCATGCTCAGCAGACGACTCGGAAATCCATTTCCAGCGGTATTTAACACCGGAGCTATTGTGCTACTCTGGTTCTATTCCACCGATTTCAAGAAACGACTGCTCATTGGGAATGTGGTCATTTCCTTGCTGACCTCCTGGGTGGTCCTTGTACTGTATGTTTCGGAAGCGGGTCCAGGCCTGCAGCCGGGAACATCCGCACAAACGGATTATGTGACAGACATTTATAAATCCGCCATTCTGTTTGGTGGATTTGCCTTCATTTCATCACTGATTCGCGAGGCTGTAAAAGATCTGGAAGATATGGATGGCGACGCCAGATACGCATGCAGGACCATGCCAATTGTTTGGGGTGTCCGATCCGCCAAGATTTACACAGGTGTATGGCTGATCGTGCTTATCAGCGCACTGGCGGCGCTTTCTATATATTTTGTACTCCATGGCAGATGGAGTCTTTCCCTCTATCTTTCGGCGTTGGTTACCCTTCCCGCCATCATGGTGTTTTTGCAGCTGGGTAAGGCTTCCGGATCTTCTGACTACAAACGAATCAGCAGGCTGATCAAACTGTTGATGCTGACAGGAACACTGTCGATGCTCTTTATGTGAGCATCATGGTCAGTCTCGTTTTTTCAAACGACTTAACTGTCTGATAAACAAAGGTGTATAGGCAGCCATTCGAAGTGCTACCTTAGGTCTACCCTTCATAAAGAAATGAAAGATTTGAACTGGATAGTCCATCAGCTTTATCTCCGCATATCTGATCCAGTGATGAACGGCCCTTTTCAGGTATTTTTTTCTGACAGATGAGGCTGTTTCAAAGGGATATTCATTCAGCAGGATGTCATAGAGTTGATGTCTATAGGATATTTCATGTTCTTTGACGAGCCTGTTTCTGCGGATCAGACGATCTTCCTCAAAACTTTGTTCGATGAAGAGTGTGGCCGCATCCACGTATTCTATATTTGGGTTGATCAACGCGGCGGAAAGTTCGAAATGCGAGTCTTCGACGCAACGAATTATCTTCCACTGTACATCTCTGATCTGGGTATATTTCCACATCAATGCCCCCGTTCCCCATTTGCGCATATTCAGGATACCATCCACCAGGTTATCGTACTTGTCTGGCGTCAGATCAATCCTGTTTTGTCCGTTCAATATATTTATTGTGTTGGCATAGGTCGCGATGATGTCTGGTCGTAGTTGATGAGTCCTGACGGATTCGCGGATGAAATCGTTGGACAGAAAGTCGTCGCTGTCAAGGAAGATCAGATAATCTGTATCCGAAGGACAAACGGAAAGTCCTGTTTGACGAGATCCTCCCGGACCAAGGTTTTGCGGGTTCCTGATCGTAATGCATTGAATATCATATTCTTTTAATGACGATGGTATTTCGTTCAACAGGGGTTCATTCCCGCAATCGTCCACCAATATGACCAGGGAGGGCTTCATGGACTGATTCACCAATGACTCGATGGATCTGACCAGTTTATGCATTTCATTGAAAAACGGAATGACGACAACAATTTTGGGCAAACCCGACCTCCCGCTGTCTTTGATCATTTTGTAGATTTTTCCATTCAGGACGTCAAAGTTCATGGATCCTTTAGTTTTTGACACATCACAATTCCGGGTAGCACTTTGTTGAATTAATGTAAAGGCTGGGCATGAATAACGACGCAACAAAGCATAAAATTATGTAGTTCAGTCACGAATCACAATCCTTTTCATTGTAAGATAGCTGGCATGCTCGGATATTTGCAATATGCCCACCCCTTCATATCCACCCCTGGTGCTCGCTTCTTCCTCTCCGAGAAGACGTCAATTGCTCGAAATGGCTGAAATATCATTTACTGTACTGACCATGCATACCGATGAATCATTTCCATCGGGCATGCATTCCACAGAAGCTGCCAGGCATGTGGCCATGACGAAGGCATCGGCTGTATTTCATTCCCCACAATATGCCCTCCACCATCAAGGGCAAATGGTACTCGCGGCGGATACCATGGTGGTTCTTGATGATGAGGTCCTCGGTAAACCGGGAAATCGCCGGGAAGCTATCCATATGATCTCTCGTCTTTCCGGGCGTCAACATCAGGTCATTACGGGCGTTTGCCTGATGGGGACTGCACAGACATTTGTATTCAGTGACCAAACGGAGGTTTGTTTCAGGGGGTTATCTGAGGCGGAGATCACCCATTATGTGGACACTTATCACCCTTATGACAAGGCAGGCGCCTATGCCATCCAGGAATGGATCGGGATGATCGGGATCACCGCCATCCATGGGGATTACTATAACGTGATGGGATTGCCGGTCAATCGGATCGTTGCGGAATTAAAACGTCTTTTCCCCGGATAAATCTGTTGATTTTCTGTCGGTTATTCATGTTTTTCACTAGGGAAGGCCCTATCCCCAGTCATACCTTCATGCCGTTCAAAGGTTAAATGAACGGGATCATGAATGAGTATTTATTACAGTACATCTGGCATCGCCAACTGTTTTCAACTACGTCGCTGTGCACTTCGGATGGTGAATGTCTGGAAATATTGGATAGAGGGGAATGGAATCATGATCAGGGACCTGATTTCCTCGGTGCGGTGATCCGACTCTCCGGTATGACCTGGGCCGGGAATGTGGAGTTGCACGTTCAGACGAAGGATTGGCTGGCTCATGGCCACCAGCATGACCCCGGGTATGAAAACGTCATCCTGCATGTGGTCTGGGAGCATACAGGGGCCATTCATCCTGGCATTCCCGTGCTGGAACTGAAAGACCGTGTTCCGCATTTCATGTTGTCGACCTATTCGGGCTGGATGCAGCAGCTGCGGGCGGTACCCTGTGAAGAGGAGAGGAGGCGACAACAGATCATCCCGGATCCCCAATGGATTCGGCGCATGGTGCAGGAACGTCTGGGGACCAGAACCCGATGGATCGAGGATCGAAGGAGGTTAGCAGGAGGTGACTGGGAGGAAGTCTTCTGGTGGGCGATGGCCAGAAGTTTCGGACAGCATGTGAATGCAGATGCTTTTGAAGAACTGGCAAGAGGGCTCAACAGATCCATCCTGGCCAGACATCGGCACCAGATCCAACAAATTGAGGCCTTGTTCCTGGGACAGGCCAGATTGCTATCGATTCGTTCGGATGACCCATATGTAGGCCTCCTACAACGCGAATACGCCCATCTTCGCCACAAATTTAAACTGGGCGGCATCCGAACGCCTATCAAGTTTCTGAGGATGCGTCCGATGAATTTTCCCACTGTTCGCCTCGCGCAACTGGCCATGCTGGTCCATACTGAAGATCGATGGTTTTCGAAGATTCGCAGCATGAGATCACCGGAGGAGGCGGAAAGGATGCTGACCGTCACCGCCAATGATTTCTGGCATTATCATTACAGGCTTGAAAAAGAGTCCGGGTGTCAACCTAAGACCCTGGGCAGGAACATGGTGCACAATATCATCATCAACACCATCGTACCCATGTTGTATGCCTATGGAAAGATCATGAACGAGCCTTCCGATATTAAAAAGGCGATGGATTGGCTGATGGCGTTGCCGCCCGAGCACAATGTGGCTACGCGATATTTTGAGGACGATCACTGGCAACCCGTGGATGCCCATTCATCGCAGGCCATCCTTGAATTGGAAAGGATGTATTGTCAGCAGAAAAAATGCCTGGAATGCGATATCGGCATCAGACTTCTATCTAGTGAAGTTCGGCCCTTGGAAACCGTAATATCAATCGGCAAATAAAGCGTACCTGGATGTTGGTCGCTTCTCTTCCTGCCACTTAAACCCCCTGAGTTGTCTTTTATCAGCTGGTATTTGCCTGAACGGGTAGGTGACACCCTCAACACCCGAAACCCAGGTGACACGCTTGAGTTCTCGGTTGATGAAATAGAGACTGATGGCATCCGCTTTGGCATAGTTCAGGCCAAAATAGGAACTATCCTCCGCCTGAAGATAATAGAGGCTCTCGGCACTACCTCTAGCCCTCAGAAAATCGATGTCCCCTCCGACGAATTGACCGAAAAGGGTATTGCCCCTGATCTGGTTGAAGAGGGATTCCGGTGTGCGACTGACGGAGAAACCATTTTCCAGCACCTGCAGCTGATCGGGTTTTTGATTTTTGGTGAATAGCAAAATGGTGTCACCCGTGATCTGGCTGTCTCGCGCCCAGAGGATCGGATCCTTGAAGAATCTGAACACAGAATCTTCTGCCGAGTATGAGAGACTGTCACATAGTCCCTGAAGTGAATCTGAAAAGATCCTCACATGGTGATATGCCAGAAAAAAACGGATACTGTCGGTTTCGGAAAGCGAACTGTCTGCAGACAATGTGAGGGCTTCCGATTGATCCGGTTTGCGCATCTTTATCGTGTCTTCAGATACCTCTGTAGCGAGGCCCGCATTCCGGGATGAATCCATTCCATTCAATCGGGAGGATATGTTGGTTGCTATTACGCTGTCGGGTTTTCCTGTGCCGGTTGTCAGAGAATCTGTCCGGCTGATGCTGTCGTTAAGCAACTGCTTTCGACGCGGCCGGCTTCCGGAAAGGAGGGTATCTGCTGCTATGAACAAAGAATCGCTTTCCCTTTTAAGGATCATAACGGGTTTTGCCGTGGCCAGCATACGACCTGATCCCTGATCGAATTCCGCCTGTCCCGAAAGCACGGTGATGCCTTGTGCTGTATCCTTGACGCGGACATTTCCCTTTGCGAATCCGGTCCCTTTCTTCTTATCGTATCGAATGCTGTCTGCTACGATTTGTTGAGCGCTGTCTTCGATGATCGGACGTTTTCCAAACTCAGCCTCTCCACTCCGCATATCATAGTATCCGGATCGGGTCTTGATGCGGGTACGACCGTCGTTGATGTTAGTCATGGCCACAAAGGTGGCCAGCTCCCTGTTCAGATCGTAAAGTAATGTATCCGTAGACATGGTGTATTCCGGATCCACCAGTTTTACCTTATCCTGAAAATACACTTCACGGGTGTCTGCATAATAGTAACCCTGTCGACTGGTCAATACCGAACTCCCATTTACGACCTTGCCCCCATTCAGGTAGGAACCGATGCGTGTGTTGATGTCGTATTGTAATTCGTCTGTCGTGAGAACCCCTTTACCGTCGGTCAATTTCACTTTTTGGCGTAGTGTGGCCAGTTTTGAATCACCGAGGTATTTCATATACTGGGCGTAGGTATGTACGCTGTCTGCATCATTGATATGAATATTCCCGAAGGCCTCGATGGTATTCAGGGATTCATCCTTTACGGCACTGTCGCAGTAAAAGATGGTATTATCCTGCATTAGTTGAACACGGCCCGCCAGGATGTACTTTTCAGACACACTGTCGACCTTCACCAGCGTTAGTCTGTCTGCCCTTATGATCCTGATGATCTTGCCGGAATCCTGAACCTGTCCAGCTGGGGCATTGGTTGGGGTACCCTGAGCAAAAATGGGGTTGACGAAATGAGCCAGGGTGATGATTCCGATGCTGACGGCGATCTGGCGTAACGTCATGGGGTCCGGGGGTTGGTGGCCGAATCCGGTAACGGCTGCATGATCGGGCCAGTTTTATCCTTTCGGCCAAACACGGAAACATTGATATAACGCTTCGGATGGAGTCTTAGATCCTGCAGAAGGATGTTTAGGCTGTTCGCTGTTGAATTGAGGTTCTGGTAAAGTTTGGGGTCGTTGACTAGTTTTCCGGCAGTACCTTGTCCGGAATTGATCTGCTGCAAGGTGGTGTTGAGGTTATCCAAGGTCGATTGTACTTTGGTCATGGTTTTTTCGAGATCAAGTGCGGCCAGCTTTTGCGTCACCATTCCTGCGTTGGATATAACCTTGTTGATTGAGTCGTTCTGTTTCTGAAGATTTCCAGTGATGGAACTAACGTTTTGCAAGGTAGAAGCCAATGCGCCATGCTTAGTATCCAGCAGTTCATTCAATTGTTTGGTAGCTGCAGCAAGGTTGGCCATAGTGGCCTGCAGATGTTGACGGGTGGTGGGATCCAGCACCAATCCCAGTTGTTCGACCAGGGAGTCGACAGAAGTCAACGTCCCAGTTACATTATCCATCACCGGGGTTAGAGATTGTTTCAGATCCTCAATCATCCCGGCGGCAACTACGGTTCTAAGGGTATCTCCGTTTTCAATAAAAGTGCTTGACTTTCCCTTCACGATGTTTACAGAAGTTGCTCCCAAAGGATTGGCATTGATGATGGCATAGGAGTCATCCGGGATATTGATATCTCTGGTAAGGTGGAAACCCACCACGACGTTGGTCAGATCCTGGTCTCCCTCTTCCATTTCCGTGACATTGCCGATCTGCAGCCCATTCATCCGAATCGCATCAGATGTACTTAATCCATCTACTTTGGGGAAGACAGCAAATATGGTATCCTTCTTGGCCATCAGGTTCTTTCCCTTCAGGAAATTGAACCCGAGGATCAACAGAGTAATCGCGAAAGCGGCGAGGATGCCTACCTTGGTTTCGTTGGATACTTTCATGTGGTAAAGTTACGTTCGGACGAGCAAGCGGCAATGAAGCGCGTTTCCCTCCATCAATCCTTTCGGTTTTTAAATTAGATCAAATAATTACTGTGCGATCGACGATGTGTTAGCGATGGTAGCAGATGCATTTGTGCCACTTTTTACGGTGGAAGGGGTTTCAACCTGCGACTTGTAGCGTATCACAGCATTGGCGATGGCCCTGACGATCTCCTGCTGTCCGGCTTCGCTGTTTAGGTATTCCTCTTCTTCTTCATTGGTGATGAACCCCGTTTCTATGAGCACGGCAGGCATATTGGTGGCCTGTAACACCCATATACCCATGTGATTGCGCTGTAGAACACCCCAGCTATTGCGTCCGATCTTCACGAACTCCTCTTCAATGAGCGAACCAAGTCTTACACTATTCTTGAAGAATTTCTGAGACCATAACCTTGACTTGATGACAGCTTCAGGACTTTTCGGATCCGGCACGTCGAGAATCTCGCTTTCCGACTCATAACGTTCCTCCATGATACCCTTGGCTTTTTCATCCGAACGATCAGCGGCAAACACATATGTTGAGGTACCCTTTGCCGGACTAGGAGTTGTCCAAGTGCGGTAGACCGGTTCTTTTTTGGTGACTTTCTTGCGCTTTTTACCTTTGCCTGTGTAATACGTTCTGGTTCTGTAACCGGTCAGCTCTCTATGTTTTTTTGGGGGGGCAGCGTTTACATGGATACAAACGAAGAGGTCACCCTTTTGCTGGTTGGCGATGTCTGCCTTTTCCCGTACATTATGGTAGATGTCAGTCGTTCGGGTCATGACAATGTGGGTCTCCTGCAGTTCCTGCCTGAGGATCGTTTCCAGTTTGAGCGCTAGTTGCAGGGTGATCTGGGCTTCAGTTGAATACTTACCCTTGGCACCCTGGTCTGTTCCGCCGTGTCCGGCATCGACGATAATGGTGTTGATGCGTGCTCCACTGCGGGTGGATTGTCCGTTCACGATCAGCGGCATGATCGTCGAAATGATCAGCAGGCATTGGATGATGGATCTGCAAATTGACATGTTGCTGTATTCGTTTGCGAGATTTGGGAATCGTAGGATGTTGCAGGCCGTGTTCAGCTATATATGTTACTTTTGTACGCTCTTATGTCTTTTACCACTTGTAAAGTTAATCCAATTTACGCATTGGTCGGCTTCATTGTGACGATCTCTGTGGTTGGATTGATGTATCCAGGAAATATTTTTGCTCAGACACAGATCGTAGGATCCAACGGCCCCTCACAAGCCAGGGATACCCTGCCTTTTAAGCCTTCCGGTCTGAAAGCAGCCGCGGGAGATACGCTCAAACCATCAACCTCTGATTCCCTGAAAGCCGGGAATTCTGATACATCCCGCATGTCAATGGTGGACACGCTGAATGTTAAATTGTCGGCCGACACCCTTGATGCGCCGGTGGAGTATCAGGCAGAGGATTCCATGGTACTGGATGTGGATACGCGCAGGATCCTGCTGTACGGAAAAACGGAGGTGAAATTCACGGACGTAGCCCTGACAGCACCATCCCTGGTATTCGATCAGGAAACCAATGTGGTCATGGCCCGGATGGGTCGTGATACGGTCGGCAACGTAACCGGCATGGCGAAACTGGTCCAGGCGGAAACCACCACGGTGAGTGACAGCATCCGGTTCAATTTCAAGACGCAGAAGGGGCTGACCTACAACTCTTTCTTTCAGCAGGATGAGATCTACAATTTCGCTGAAAAAGTGAAAAAAGCTGACCCTGAGACCTTCTATGCCTCCAAGGGGCGTTTCACCACCTGCAACCTTGATACGCCACACTTTGCATTTCGGTTCAATAAGGCCAAGTTTGTGAATAAGAAAGTAGCAGTGACAGGTCCGATCCATCCCGAATTTGAGGATGTGCCGGTACCGATCTATTTTCCGTTCGCCATCTTCCCGCTCGCGACCGGCAGGCGTTCCGGGTTCATCCCACCTCAGTTCACGGTCACGGAGGATTTCGGATTAGGATTAGAGGGATTGGGTTATTACAAGGTGGTAAATGAGTATTTCGATGCGAAGGTGGTGGCGGACATCTATTCTTACGGAAGCTGGCGGATGAACATATCCCCCAGTTATCGAAAAAGATATCGCTACAACGGTTCACTGAACCTGAGCATCCAGAATACCAAGTTCGCTTTCAAGGGGGACCCTGATTTCAACAGAACGAAAAGTTTTTTCATCACCTGGAATCATGGGATGGATAGCAAGGCCAGGCCGGGAACCAACTTTTCCGCCAGTGTACAGGCGGGCAGCAGTAAGTATCTGTCACTGGTGCCTAACGGTGG
>CAJBZC010000123.1 GCA_903959965.1 uncultured bacterium | reverse complement strand
GACATGGATAGGTCTGGTTTATTGAACCCTCTTCAAGTTAAACAGGAACAGGATAAATCGAACAGACTAAACCAAATTATCAGGATCTTAAAGCGGAATTGCAGAGAAGACCCATTTTGTCATGTTGCATCGAATCCCACTAACCGACCGGTTCCAATTTCGCCGTGAAATGCCGCAATAATGGAGCCTCTTCCAGGATCCGCATACCCCTGATGTTGTGCCTCGCATGATACGTGTCGATGATCACTTCCGCGACATAATCTATATGACTCTGGGTGTAAACCCTTCGTGGAATGGCCAGTCTGACAAGCTCCAGCGCCGCAGGCACCAAAGATCCGTCAGACCCATATTTACCGAACATCAATGATCCGATCTCGACGGTCCTGATACCACCTTGCAGATACAAGGCACATACCAGGGCCTGACCAGGATACTGGTCCACGTGGACTTTGGGAAGGAAAGCTTTGGCATCCAGGTACACGGCATGCCCTCCGGCGGGCTGCATCACCGGCACACCCTCTTCCATCAGCTTCTGTGTCAGATATTCCGTCGTGCGTGTCCGGTACCGCAAATATGGTTCCTCCATCACTTCCTGGAGGCCAATGGCAATGGCTTCCAGGTCTCGGCCGGCCAATCCTCCATAGGTCGGAAAACCCTCGGTGATGATCAGGAGGTTCCGGCATTCCTGTGCCAGGTTGTCGTCATGCATGGCCAGAAACCCTCCAATGTTGGCGAAGGCGTCCTTCTTCGCACTCATAGTGCAACCGTCTGCATACGAAAACATCTCCCGAACGATCTCCGGTATCGGCACATCGGCATACCCTTCCTCTCTCGTCTTGATGAACCAGGCATTCTCCGCAAACCGACAGGCATCAATGTACATTGGAATGCCATGCCGGCGGCAGATTTCCCGGGCCGACCGGATATTGGCCATGCTCACCGGCTGACCACCGCCCGAATTGTTCGTGACCGTGATGATCACCATCGGGATGCAATCTGCTCCGATCCTTCCGATCTCGGTCTCCAGTCTGATAAGATCGATGTTCCCCTTGAATGGCGCGGGGATGGAAGGATGTAGGCCCTCCGGACAGATCAGATCGATGCCTTCGGCTCCTGAAAATTCAATATTGGCGCGGGTGGTGTCGAACAATGTATTGCTGAGGAAGACCTTGCCCGCCCCGCCCGTGATGCTGAAGAGGATCTTCT
The DNA here is from genome assembly GCA_903959965.1 of uncultured bacterium. Classification (GTDB taxonomy): domain Bacteria; phylum Bacteroidota; class Bacteroidia; order Chitinophagales; family Chitinophagaceae; genus Pollutibacter. Next base: position 4,683 of record CAJBZC010000123.1, on the reverse strand, counting down.
CTGATGCCCGACCCTGATGGGTAGGAATCACGCGGGGCATGCCCGTGATCCCGCGCACTGTTTCTTCGAAACGAAAGAAACTCGGACTTCCGGCGTACGATTCGTCCCCCATCATGATGCCCGCCCACTGGGCACTGCTCATGGCACTGGTACCGCTGTCGGTCAGCAGGTCGATGATCACATCCTGCGATGAGATAAGGAAAGGATTGAAAAACGCCGACTTGAGGATGTCGGCACGTTGCTCTGCCGTTGTAAAATGTATGGGTTCGACGGATTTGATCCGGAACGGTTCGATGATGGTTTTCATCCATGAAGATTGATGTGAAGGAATAGTTATTGACAGCCCGAAACTCAGGTTTCCTCAGGATGGCCTTCGGATGATATTCCTCCACAATGACTTCATGACGCAAAACTAAACAATGCCCTTGAGTTACTCAATCACCAGCATGGGGCGCGATATCATTATTTTTTTCATAAATAGGAGAACATACCCAACCAAAACCCTGTTTTTGGAATTAACTTGTAGGATATACCATCATTTCATAACAAAGACTTCATGGACAGAAAGGAATTTCTCTCGCAACTCGGACTTACCAGTGCCGCCGTATTTATGGGGGCATGTATGGCAGGATGCTCCAAGGAAGGATCATCGCCCGCACCAACCAACGTCGATTTCACGATCAACTTGTCCGATCCCGCCAATTCAGCGCTAGGAGCTGCCGGAGGATTTGTCTACAAGAATAACATCATCGTCGCCAGGACGCAGTCAAATGCCTACATCGCCGTGTCGCAGGCCTGCACGCATGAAGGTACCACCGTCCAGTTCCAGGGAGCGAACAACCGCTTCTTCTGTCCCAATCACGGCGCTACGTTCAGCACCACCGGTGCGGTCACCAACGGACCTGCCACCAAGGCACTGGTCAGTTACAACACCCAATTGACGGGAACCACCCTTCGTATTTATTCCTGATCTGATGAAACGAACACTGATATTTTCCTGTATTCTGCTGTTGTCCACCACCGTAATGGCCCAGGATGACCTGCTCGGACAATTACTGAAAGAAGAGAAGACCGACAGTGCATTGCTTCCGGAACGTATGATCATCACCCAGCGGATGCTCTGGGGAGAGAAAGGACTCTTGCGTACCACTGGGATCGCACCCCTTGGACTGGAACAGCGCAAGCGCGAAATGCAGACCCGCCGACTCTTCCTGAAGACCCATCAGGCCCTTGGCTTCGTCACCCTCGGCGGAATGGTCGCCCAGGGGATCGTCGGGGCCCGCCTCTACAATGGAAACTACAAATTGAATGAGGCCCACGAAGCCCTGGCCGCCGGCCTCAACGTAAGCTATTCGCTGACGGCAGCTATGTCGTTGTTCACCCCGCCACCACTTATTCAGCGCGACCGGAAGATCAGTTCCCTGAAACTGCACAAATGGCTGTCTATCGTACATATGTCAGGTATGCTGGCGACCAATATCCTGGCCGGACAGATTGAAGATAAACCCTCCCTGAAACCCATTCATCGCGCCGCAGCCTTTACAACATTTGCCAGTTTTGCTGCCGCCGTGGTGGTCATAAAATTTTGAGTGATGAAGAAATTCCCTGTCCTGCTGATCATCGCATTCGCCGTGTATGCTACCGGTCATGCACAAACGAAACAGATCCGTGCGGATAAAACACTTTCTTCGATGACCTATGCCATGAAGCATGCCCTGCATGCCTGGACAGGTACATCTAAAGAAGTAGCCTGTGCCGCCGAAACAGACATCGATGGACGGATAACCAGGGTGGCGGCGACCGTCAAGGTAAAGTCATTCGACAGCCAGAACTCAAACAGGGATGCGCATATGCTCGAAGTCACGGACGCGCTGACCCATCCCAATATCACCTTCTTCTCCACTTCCGTGATCCCGGAGGCCAATGGTTATATGGTACGGGGTAACCTGACTTTCCATGGCGTTACAAAACCATTTGAAACAAAAGTGACTGAAGCCAAAAAGAACGGCCGGCGAATCATCACCGGCCGTTTCATATTTCTTCTCGAGGATTTCGGCATCGAGCGCCCCACATTAATGCTGGTCAAGACCGACAATGAAGTGGAAGTGAGCTTTGAATTTCAGTTCTGATCAGGCCTTAAAAACGATGCTTCATTTATTAATGATAACCCGTTCGCGATTCATTCCGCTCGAGATCAGGTACATCCCGCTCTTCAATGACCCAAGTTCAATCTTGTTGGTGCCTGCTTTCAGCCCTCCTTCCCAGATGACCCTTCCGGACATATCCATCAACTGAAAGGGTGCTTCCTGTCCGCTGATCACCGTAAGGCTGCCTCCGGATACAGGATTGGGGTATACGTGCAGCGGTCGCATTGGGAAATCAAGTCTGACAGACCGCTGGGGAGACATCCATTTATTTCCTGATACATCCGTATTAATGACCCGATAAAAAAAGACCCCGCTGCGACCAGGCCTGTCCGTCAGTTGAAGGGATGAAACCTCAACTGGCGCAGCAACGCCCCGGGCAACGGATTCCCACGCACCACCCGCTTCGCTTCTTTCCAACATCCAGCTACTAACCTTGGCAGGATCGGCCGGCGTCCATTGTAGCCGTACTTCCTTGCCGTTTACCTTGGCCTCCAGGTCACTGCCACTGGCGGATAACAGAATGCAGCCACCGTAAACATCAAAGAATGCATACGCGGAGGTTACCTGATCCTCCCGAAGCCATAGCGAAAAATGCCTCAGTCCCACTGAGTTTACAGAATTGAAGTAAACCAGGGCGTCCAGCAAAAGTTCAGCCTGCGCCTCGGTCATGGCAGTCCCATTGCGTTTTGAGAAACTCAGGTTCCGAACACCCAGCAGTTCAACCTTCTGGCACTGGTATTCAATCCCGCCATATGTGAAATTTACCGTACCGGTAAAGGGAGATCCCAACTTAACATGCGAGGTCGGATCAGAATAGTTCGCGCTGATCAACTCCGCATTCCCATCCAATACCTCTGAGGTCTGGATGGACATGATGATCTCATTGATGCTGTTATTAACACTGTTGATATTGGAAAATCCCTTGCTTACAGACTCCGGTGTGCTGCAGAGTGTCGTGGTGTTATTGTAGCCATCTCCTGATGTTTGCGTATTGAGGTCCACCACCGGTGCACCCAGATACATGGGCGTCCATGTGGGCCCTTCACCAAAATCAAACATAAAAAAGGCGCGACCACGCCCCGTCATGCCAACCACCACATCTAATTCCTGTAGATATTCATATTCCACCCGGATGCGGGTTCTTGGGTCTTTGATATCCCTGATATTACAATTGGCTATGGAAGTGAACCTGGTCATACCAGTGGCACTGTTGTAACTGTATTGTATCATCGTACCCGGAGTAGCCCTGGCCGCGGCATTGAATCCGCTGAAATCATTGAATTGATTGACACCTGGATTCGGAGTGGAGCAATCGACATTTCCGTCGATATCATAACTGTTTACCATCACATGCTTTAGGATCACCGCCCTCCCCTTATCCGTCGCATTATTGTAACTGCCGCCCAATATGAACTCAAATTTGAAGCGGCAACTTCCCCCTCCGTTCTCGAAAAAAAAGGTGGGCGTAAAGAAACGGTCTTCGTTGTTGGACAGGGTCACCAACGGAGTATCTGGATTTGGGCAGTTTTGAACATTTCGAAAGTCGAAGGGGATCGTTCCGGGACAAAAACCGGTGGGATATTCGAATCTGCCATTGCTGATCCCCAGGGTGGAAATGATGCAGTCAATTGGCTGACCATTTACGGTGACCACATTGGTGTAGAGCGTCTTACTCCCGGCCGTCTGTCCGAAGACTCCCTTCTTGTGAATCTTATTGGCATCGGGGAAGTTCAACATTCCATAATTGACATCGTACACCGGTTGTGTCACCCCCGGCGTTTGAATGCTCAATATGATGACGCAGAGTACCAACGCCATTTTTCGATAGCCCTTCCTGATCAGATCGACTGACGAATGCATGGTAATCCCTTGACGCTGATCGATGACGGGATATCTGACGGCAATAGCCGTCTTCACACACTTGATCTTCATGGGTATGGATATGTTCAATGAATGCGGTGAACGATTTGACCGGCAGCCAGACCGCTGCCCTTGCCCAACATCAGTTCACACGCGATATTAAATTAACAAACGAAAGTAAATGGCAGATTATTGCATGAACTGTGCAGATTTCCCGAAACCATCGAAATGCCTGAGAAACAGAGGAAATACTATCTTTGGAGGGATGCAGAGTAAAAAAACCTTTTGATCGCAATGCGCCGAATCTTCCTCGTCATTGCACTTTTTATCTGTCATGTCGGATTACACGCACAGGACCGTTATTTCTTATATGTGCAGACAGACAATGAGCAGGCATTCTATGCCCGGGTTCAGGGCCGCACCCTCAGCTCCTCCGCCAGCGGGTACCTAATCCTGCCGCGTATCTCCGACTCTTCCCTGACCATCACCATCGGATTCCCGAAAAGGCTTTTCCCGGAACAGACCTTTCAGATCAGGAATATCCGATCGGATAAAGGATTCTTCCTCAAAAACGCTTCAGGCAAAGGGTGGGTGTTGACAGACATGCAAACTTCAGACCAGCTGCTGGCAACTTCCGCTGATGCTCCCCGTACATCCGATCTGCCCTCCAAATCAT
>CAJBZC010000122.1 GCA_903959965.1 uncultured bacterium | reverse complement strand
GCAACTACATAAATTCGATCAGCCACCAGCAGCGCCTGATACGACGGATGTCGATCCTTGGTTATCCGGCCAGTGAAGATGGATTCCGCCGGTCAGTGCAGAGCCGCTCCGCCGCCTTCATAATGATACGCTGGAAACTTCTCCCAACAGACGGGAACTGCACCATAATTTTGTGATGCTGAAAAAACTGTACACCGGATGAAGAAACCCCTTGTCGCCCTCACAATTTTTGTATCAATATATCTGCTGATGGCTTTGCTATTGCCGTCGTCACGTTCCTATTCCTTTCAAAGTTCTTCATCGGTTCCAACAACCGCTATCCTCCGGCTACTCACGGATTCAGCACAAACCGGCCGCTGGTGGCCGGACACCTCCAGAAAGGGGCCCTTATGGAACTGGGAACAGGGAACCTATCAGGTAAGACAAACCTTCCTCACGCAGATCAATCTGGAGGGAGATCGGAACGGGATCAGGTCATCCATCATGATCTCCGCCAACGCGAGCGGACCGGGAAGCACGCTGTTGACCTGCACGGTTCAACCCATGCCTACCGCCAGTCTGCTTTGGCGGCCACTGCAACAGCTGAGTTTGATGCGCCAGGAAAGGGAACATGCCCGATTGATGGACACCCTCTCCAAATTCTTTGGCCGTGCCGATCTCGTCTATGGTTTCCGCATCGAACACCAACAAGTGACGGATGGCACATTGCTCTCCCTCAGACAGCGTTTCGATCACGAGCCGACCGCTGCGGACATTGCCGGGATGGTGGACGCTGTTCGGAGCAGGATCCTTTCCCTGGGTGCCAAGGAAACCAATCACCCCATGCTGAATGTGTATAGGACGGAAGATGGCGGTATCGAGGCCATGACGGCCATTGCGACGGACCGGGAAATCCAGGAGGATGCACCATTCTCATTGAAAAGAATGTTGCCAGGCGGAAACATCCTGGTTGCTGAAGTCAAGGGAGGTCCTCATCGGATCAGGGCCTGCCAGGAGGCGGTGGATGCTTATGTGAAGGATCACCGGATGTTGTCGCCGGCCATGCCCTTCCAGCGGATGATTACCGACAGGCACGCAGAGCCTGATACCTCGAAATGGATCACTACGATCAATTATCCGGTGTTTTGAATTGGCTTCAAATCATCTGCTGACCTGCCGGACGATCCGCAGACTGTCATCATTGACCGGCAACACAAAGGCCGAACCGCCTTTGATCCCGAGCGGGCGAACCCTGCCGATCTGACCCGCTATGTTCAGACCGGGGATGCCAGATGGCTTGAACTTTCCCGCTCCTGCATTGATGAGCAACAGGCCACTGAACGCGTCTTGCCGCCCGATCTCCACGTTGTTTGCATGGAAATTCCCCCAGACCATGATGTCTGGAAGACTGTCCTGATTGGCTTGGAGCAGGGTCAGGCTTCGCACAGCGCTCCACTGTACTTCGGAAGGCATAGGCAGGGCCTTGAAACGGCCTTCGCCTTGATTCAAAAACAACATGCTTTCGAAAGTGGTGGCGGTCAGTTGCATGGAAGTACCCAGTTTTGACGCGCCGAACAGATCGGAAATGTCGGATCTGGCAAAATCCTCTGCATAAAGAAATCTTTTCTTCAGGGATGGCAGGCTTTTTTCCAGGAGTGTCTTGCTGGCGAAGGGGATCTCTTTTCCCGCAACATAATAGGTGAGCAGCTGCTCTGCCCGCCCGTTGTCGTCGAAATCATGTACATACATCCTGACAGGTTCACCAGGCCTGGCCTGTAACCGGCTGTTGAGGCCGAAATTCCCCGCTATGATGTCTTTATCACCGTCCATATCAACATCCGCCACCAGAAGCGATTGCCACCATCCCTTTTGTTGGCTGACCCGCTGCCTGACGAAGGATCTGTCCTGCCGCAGGAAGATCTCGATCTCCCCCCAATGCGCGCAAATGACGAGATCCGCCCGGCCGTCTTCGTTCATGTCTTTCCATACCGCGTCCGTGACCATGCCTGGAGACAGCAGATCCGGGCACCAGGCTTCCGTCACATCCCTGAATCGTCCGGTACCATCATTCAGTAGTAGGAACGACCGAGGTGCTTTGCCATACTCCCAGGGCAGGGCCCTGCCGGCGATGAAAAGATCCGGGTAGCCATCTCCATTGAGATCCGTGGAGACCACACGACTCTGGGTGCCATAAACTCCTGCAAAAGCATCCGTCCTGCGTAGCAGGTTGCCCTTACCGTCGTTCAGGTATAGCAAAGGCTGCTGGTGCTCATCATTTCCGTAATATTCATTTCCCCCGGTGGCGACGACGAGGTCCTGGTCCTTGTCCAGATCCACATCCAGCCAAATGCCATCAGCATCCTCCCACATGGAGTCCCTGACCAATGCAGGCTGCGGAGAAATCCGGAATGTGCCGTCCGGCCGTTGCAGCCAAAGGGATTTACGTTCTCCCTTCGAAGCCCCGATCCAAACATCCTCCAATCCATCCCCATCGGCATCGCCAACGGCAACAGCTGGACCTTCGGCGGATACCATCTGCGGCATCAGGGGTTCGCGATCAAATTCATTGAATCGGTTTTCCCGATGTCGCTGCAGTAAACCACTGATCCGGGTGATGTCTTCAAACGTCATAACCCCGGGGATATGTTCGTTGGTGTGGATCCGGCTGAAATCAAATTGGGGCAGGCCGGGGCGATACGTCAAACTCATCCGGGGGGCCGCCTTCAGGTCTATCGGCTGGAAGGTGTTATCCGGCCAGACCAGCACGGCCGAATCCGCCTGAAAGCCCTGCAATCCGACATGCAGGGGAATATCCATGCTGGACAGAAACCCGCGAACGGGTTGCTTTTCCTGGTATATGACCCGGTCACCCGCGAATACGATCAGACGGGCACCGATTGCGGCGGGATTTCCTGCCGGACCCTTCAAATCCACAGACAAATATCTGCTGACACGGTCTGCCTGCTGTGTATTGTTGCGATAAATCAGTACCGGATCATCTATGTTGTTCACCACCAGGTCCAGGTCTCCGTCATTGTCAAGATCTGCGTACACCGATCCGTTGGAAAATGAGTTCGGGTTGCCCTCCACCTGTTCAGAGATATCATCAAAACCCATGGCTCCGTTGTTTCGAAAAAAGCGGTTGGGAATCTTGATCTCCGGGAACTTCTTTATCAATGCCAGATCCTTGTCTTCCAGGGCATTCTCCCGAAGTTTACGCTGCATTTCTTCGCCCGACACATAGGTGATGTAATCAATGTCGTTCATCCGCTTCGGAATCCCGTTGGACACGAACAGATCCCGTTGTCCGTCATTGTCGAAGTCCATCAGCAGGGCGGCCCAGCTCCAGTCGGTCGCATGGATGCCCGCGAACTGCCCGATCTCCCGAAAGTATCCGCCTCCGCGGTTCAATTGAAGATTATTTCTGGCATACTGATGGGCGTAACCGTAACTGATCTTTTGCCGGTAGATGTTGTAATCATCCTCGGACAGGGATCGCCTCAGCAGTTCGGGATCATAGGGAAGCATATCCATCGAGACGATATCAGGCCATGCGTCATTGTTGATGTCCGCCGCATCAACACCCATGCTGAACTGACTGGTGTGAGCAATCCTGGAAGTCACTTCCTCCTTGAATGTCCCGCCGCCCTGGTTGATGTAGAGGTAATCGTTTTCATGGAAATCATTGCCCACGTAGATATCAGGTCTGCCGTCGAGATTTACATCTGATACCACAACTCCGAGTCCGTATCCGATGCGGGTGCTGCGGATACCGGCAGACCGTGAAACGTCTCTGTATTTGATGTGGGTTTGGCCTGCATCATCCCGGTAGGTTTCACCGGCGTATAGGCGCTGACCCGCGAGGCTGTCATATGTCCCTTCAAACTGTGTCCGGGGCATGTAATTTCCATCATGATTCACGGAGTGATTGAGTAGAAAGACATCCAGCACTCCATCGGCGTCGTAGTCAAAAAATGCCGCCTGGGTGGAGAATCCGGAGAAATCAAGACCGTACTCCTTTGCTTCATCCCGGAACCTGGGCACACCGTTCTTGTCGGGCCCCAGGTTGATCAACAGGCGATTCCTGCCCTTCAGCCCCTTGTATTGTCCGACCTGACAGACATATATGTCTGACAGGCCATCGCCATTGATGTCCACGACCGACACACCCGTGCTCCAGGCACTGTCTGTCGGGATGCCTGACAGATCACTGACATCCTCAAACCTGAGATCTCCCTTGTTCAGATAGAGCCTGTCGCGCTCCTGGCTGGCTGCGAAATACAGATCGATGCGTCCGTCTTGGTTGAAATCTCCGGCACCTATTCCGGCTCCGTTGTAAAAATACATGTAGGAAAACAGATTGAAATCGGGTGTCGGCTTCATCCTGTTTTGAAAATGCAGTCCGGTTTGTTCATGGTCGAGCGCAGAAAAAGGATGACCATCATCCTTTCCGCCGCCGCAGGATTGCAGCGCCGCGAGGAGGCAGACAGCCGGCAGGATATGGATGGTTTTTTTCATGGATTGTTGTTGCCGGACGGTTTCAAGGAATCTCCGGGTCTGTTGATCTGACGGTAGATCCGTGGACGTTCGTTATTTTGAACGACCAGAAAGGATGGGCCCTGCTGGGACCGGATCGGTAAAATCTGCCGGGCCTGGCCCTGAATATATAGTCCGGTGTATTCGGGTTTTACGATATTGAAAACTCCCCTGCCGATATTCAGTGCCAGATGTCCATAGGATGCGTCTATACGGCAAAACTGGGGCAGCAGGTCAAAGAAATTTCCGGCCGCCAGGATATCCACGCGGTTATCCTGATTGACATCGGAGAGCCGGATCGCCCGAATGGACGAAAGTTGCATCGGATCGGGCAAGGGCATCGCCTTGAAACCTGCATGTCCATCATTGAGGGCCACCATTGAGGCGGCGGTGTTGACTTCCCAATGAAATGCTGAATCTACGCTTTCCTCAAAAAGTTCCTGAACGGAGCGGTCTGCATAATCGGTATTGCGCAGATTGGCTTTTTTAAGACCAGGAATCTGTTCCACCATATCCTTCTTCATGAACACCGGCATATCGCGTTTTCCAATGCGCCGGGTGATTACCTTGTCAATGGCTCCGTTGCCGTCGAAATCATGCACCCAAAGCCTGACCGGTTGATCTTGTCTAGGCTGAAGATAAAAGTTGAGTCCGAGGTTGCCCAGGACGAGGTCGGTATCTCCATCACCGTCCAGGTCTCCGACCGCCATACCCTGCCACCAGCCCGACATGGATTCCAGTCCGGTTTTGAGGATGCGAAAGCTGCCGCTTTTCCGACTGAAGATCTTTGGCGCTGACCATTCTCCGACAACAATGAGTTCGGGCTTTCCGTCACTGTCAAGATCAGCAGAGGCGGCATCCGTGACCATACCCGCACGCAGGAGTTCGGGATCCTGTGCGTCAGTGATGTCTAAGAAACTTCCGTCTGCCTGCTGGGCAAAGAGTCTGCTTTCCGGCAGGGAGCCATACTGCTGTGGGACACTGCGATTTCCTATGAAGATATCCAAACGCCCGTCGTCATTGACATCCAATGGGATGGCCACCCCACAGTTGTGATGAGAAAGCGGGAATGCCCCCGCCTTCAATTTGAAATCTCCCTTCCCGTCGTTGTAATAAAGGTGATTTTGATATTCTTCTGAAGCAGCGGGCGCAAAGTTTCCTCCGCCACCTGTGAAGAGATCCTGATCGCCGTCTCCGTCAATATCAGCGAAGAAAGCGGTGTTTACATCCTGAAAAGCGAAACGTTCGAAATCCTTCACGGCGGCTTTTCTGAAGCCCGAGCCTGTCTGCAGGTACAACTGCGACGGCCGGTTTCTGGTCCCCCCAATGAAGATATCCTCCTTGCCGTCTGCATTTACATCTGCCACAGCAGCCGCCGGGCCTGCCTTTGAGAGCATGAATGGCACGTTACGTTCTTCGTAGAAATCCACATGATTGTCTTCCGCAGATGCGTCAAAGGAAGAGTCCACCAAGGCAAACATTGTATTGGCCTCATGCTGGGCGGGGAAGAAAAAAGGCCTCGTCTTCAGGGAATCCCAAGCAAGCTTTACATGGCTGCCTGAGGCAGGCCTGATGATCGTGGTACAGGTTTTGTCCGGCCATACTATTTGTACGGAGTCAACAGACCGGCTACCCAACCCGAAGGTCTGCCGATACTCAACCGAAGACTGGAAACCACGGCTGGGCATCACTTCGCGCAGCATGACCCTGTCTTCGCTGAAGAGGCGGATGGAAGTCCCAATCCCCCATGGGTTCTGCCCACGGTAACGGATATCGAAGGAAATATGGGCATGGGAGGAATCAGCCTTTGATTCATTGCGATAAACGAGGGCTGGCTGGTTGACATTGCTGATGACCAGGTCCAGGTCGCCATCCGCATCCAGGTCAGCATAGGAAGCACCGTTGGAGAAGCTAGGCTTGTCAAGCCCCCAGTTTCGACTTTCGTCGGTGAATCGGAGGCCGCCTGCATTTCGGAACGCCTTATTGGGGATAGGAACGGAGGGCATTTTTTCTATCACCTTGTCCACCGACTCCCGAAAGCCATTGGCAGCCATCTGTTTCACGACATCATTCGCGAAAAAGTCGATGAAATCCTGATCGGTCACATCCCTGTAAATTCCGTTACATACGATGATATCCGACCAGGCGTCATTGTCTGCATCAAAGATCAGGGCACCCCAACTCCAATCGCTGGCGGCCACCCCACTGTAGAAGGCAGTCTCCCGGAAGCGACCGTCTCCGTCGTTAACCTGCAGGGCGTTCTGGGTGTACTGGTTGTAAAAACCGGAGCGTTTCTTCAGATCGAAGACCTCCCAACCCTCAAAGGTGGTGTTGGTCTTGAGCCTGTAATCATCTCCGGGCAGCATATCGGTCGTGAAGATATCGGGACGTCCGTCGTTGTTGATGTCCGCGATATCGGCACCCATGGACGAAAAACTGATGTGCTGAATCCGGTCTTCCAGTTCGTCACGGAAGGTTCCATCGCGCTGATTTACATAGAGGTAATCCTTTTCGAAGAAATCATTGGAAACATAAATGTCAGGATAACCATCCTGATTGATGTCGCCGACGGTCACACCCAGTCCAAAACTGATGATGCTGCCATAGATGCCCGCTTCACGATTCACTTCGCGATAGTTTCCCTGGTCATTGCGGTAGAGATGATCCCCTCCACCCTTGAGCATGTCCGGAAAATCGGATGCGCTGTCGGGGATCGAGCGCATGTTCGCGTAGTTGAGGGTATTGACGGGGATAGGACTGTTGTTTACCAGGAAACAATCCAGGTCGCCGTCAAGATCATAATCAAAGAATGAGGCGTGGGTTGTATAACCATCGTTATCGAGTCCATATTCCGCTGCTCTTTCCGTGAATGTAAGATCATGATTGTTGATGAAGAGTTGATTCTTTCGCAAGGATCGGTTGAGCATTTGTCCGGCATTGCATATGTAGATGTCCAGCCATCCGTCGGCATTCACATCAACGAATACTACACCGGTACTCCATTGAGGCTTGTCGCCAAAGCCGGCCTTTTTCGAGATATCCTCGAAGCGAAAATTTCCCAGGTTTCTGTACAGCTTGTTTGCACCCTGGTTGGCTGTGAAAAAGACTTCCGGCAGTCCGTCATTGTCCAGATCACCAGTAGCCACTCCTCCTCCGTTATAGAAATTCCGGTATTTGAAGACATTGAAATCACGTGTCTCCTCCAATGCATTGGTGAAGTTGATGCCTGTGTTTTCCATTTCTGTGAACAGGGTCGGACCCTGTGACTTCTTGCCACAGGCAAGCAGAATGAAAAGAAGTGCGGGCAACGATGCGACAAACCTCGACATGGAATATAAATGTAGGACAATAAAGGATTGTTGTGCAGGGTCGTGGAATTCTGCGCGCATAGGATCATTATGCACACAAACGCCGATGGCAGACACATTGTAACGAAACAGGCCGACTCAATGAGTCGGCCTGTTTCGTTATTTCGAAACTGAAAGGATCAGTAACCGAAGTTCTGCTTCAGGTTCGGGTTGGAAGACAGTGAAACGGTCGGGATCGGGAACACGACCTTGAAATCTGCAGATGCGCTCGGACGCTCTTCGACCGGTGCGTTGAAAGCCCCGAAGCGAATCATGTCCGGACGACGATGTCCTTCCATGTAAAGTTCGCGGCCACGCTCGGCGAGCAGGGCAGGAAGCGTGATGGAAGACAGTGCGCCTACCCGGCGCCTGGCGCGAAGAGCATTGACGATGGCGAGCGGTGTTTCAGCATCGGTACCGCCACGGAGGATGGCCTCAGCCTTCATCAGACGTACGTCGGAGAAGCGGAAGAATGGGAATTCATTCTCAGATCCCCAGGCACCATCGTTGATTCCAGCCGGATTCAGGGGGAATTTGTTGAATCGGATACCGGTGGATTCGTTGTTGAAAGTCAGAGACGCTCTGCGGGTAAACATCAGCGGGTTTCCGGAGCGATCCTTCAGCGGGCCTACGGGATCGCCTATGCGACCTGAGCGGCCTGCGGGTGGAACCGGGCCATATACCTGGCCAACCAGCATACCAGCCGTAGCACCTACCGTGCGAGAGTAGTTTGCGCTGGCGATGGAATCGCGCTTACGCACGTCGGTATCCTCGAAACTGTCATAGAACTGCGAGAGGGCTACGAAACCGTTCCATCCGTCAGGCACCTGATTGTAGTGCCAAGACTGGGAAGTCTGCCAGCGAAGGCCGGCACCGTTACCTGCCACCGCGTCGCCGCCATTGTGACGAACGAAGATGTTTTCGCTGGATTTGGTTCCGTTTTCCCATGTGAAGTTATCCCAGTAGTAGGTATCGATATCCAACAGCGGATTGGCATCGATCTGGTTGCAGTACTGGATGACCTTGTCCATATCGGCTTTGGCAAAGGTGTAAGGGCCTGCGGGTTTGGTCGGATCCTGCTTATAGACGGCCTTGTTCAGGTATGCCTTGGCGAGCAGTGCCCAGGCGGCTTCCTTGGTAGCCTGACGGCGGTTTGCGCCATTGAAGGCCGGAAGGTTGGCCACGCATTCTTCCAGTTCCTTGATGATCTCGTCGATCGCCTGAGAACGGGTGAGCACCGCCGGGATCTCCTTGGCCGGAGCCGTGGCCGGGCGAGTTTGAACCTGTCCGTAGAGGTCGCAGGTCAGATACCTGAAGTATGCACGGAGGAACTGGCCTTGAGCCTTGGTGGCACCGGTGGCTGTTTCTGCGATCAGGGTGGTCTGGAACAGGGCGCCGTTCATCTGATTCCAGGTGTCGCGCACCTGGTTGTGATCACCATCCCATGTATGGAGGTGCAGGCGACGCCAGGTACCCAGGTCATCCCAGTCGGTACCGCGGGTGGGGCCCATCACAATGTCTGTGGTGTGCTCCTGCATGGCAAACCAGTTGCCCTGTCCGCCGGTGAGGCCGTTGAGTTGTTCATAAACCGCAGCGAGTGAGGGTGGCGTGGGGGCGCCTCCGGTGGTGACGGGTGCGATCTGATTGGGTTCGCCCAGCTTCGGATCAAGCTTGCTGCAGGCTGACAGACCGATCACGCCGGCTGCCGCTACAAGTTGAATCGTATTCTTTATGGTTCTCATAACATTCCTTGTTTGCTCGTTCGTGAATTAGAATCCTACGTTGACACCTACGGTGACGAGACGCGGACGGGGGAACTGGGTATAGTCGAAACCTCTCGACGGGATGCCGTTGATGCTCTTGTCTACGTTGACCTCAGGGTCGATGCCGGAGTAGTTGCTGAACAGCGCGAGGTTCTGACCGGAGAGATAGGCAGACAGCGTACGCACACCTTTCAGACCCTTCACATCGAAATTGTAGCTCAGGTTCAGGTTTGAGAGGCGGATGAAGTCGCCCTTTTCCAGGAAGCGGGTGGAAGGACCATTTCCATTGAAGGGGTTTTCGTTGCTGTTAAACACATCGTAAGTGACATTACGGGAGTTCTTCAGAGATCCCATCAGGAACTGGGCATTCGCCGTGTTGTTGTACACGTAGTGACCGGTGATGGCATTCAGGAAGACGCTGAGGTTCCAGCGGCCATAGCTGAAGTTGTTGGTCAGACCAGCGAAGTACTTGGGCAGCGCGGATCCTGAGAGTTTGCTCTGAGAGTTGTCTTCGTAACGACCGATGCCGTTGCCGTCAAAGCCCTGGAAGACGGGGAGGTACCAGGAGAAGATGGGCGCTCCGTTGGAAAGTACCTGAGCGAATGAACCCGTCAGACCCTGACCACTCACTTCTCCTGTGTTGATCTGGATGGGCAGACCGGTAATGTTGTTCTTAACGGTCGTCATGTTGTAGTTGACATCCCATTTGAACTTAGCACCATCGATGACTTTGTAATTCAGGTTAAGTTCAACACCCCGGTTGGTGACTTTACCGGGGAGGTTGATCCACCAATAGCTCGTCGGAGCGAAGCCGCCGGGGGTCGGGGCGAAGAACAGCATGTTCTCACGCATGTTGTCGTAGTAATCAAAGGTCAGGCTGAAACGGCCGTCCTTGGTGCCAAGATCGACGCCAATACCTGTGGTCGTTACTTCCTCCCATTTCAGATCAGGATTACCCTGCTGAATGAAGCGGGTGACGGGGGTTCCGCCACGCACTGCATACACTTGCTGCAGGTTGAGGGCCGCGTAAGCACCCAGGTTGTCCTGGCTACCGAGTTTACCCCAGTTAGCGCGGATGGCGAAGTTACCCAGCACCTTTCCGAGCGTATTCTTTGCCCAGCTTTCTTCCATTACATCCCATTTGAAGGCCAGCGCTGGGAAAGTACCATAACGGTTGTTCTCACCGAACTTGGAAGAGCCGTCCGTACGCAGGGTGGCAGTCAGGAAGTAGCGGTCATTGAAGGTGTAGTTGACACGGCCGAATACAGACTGCAATTCATTGTTGCTGTAACCGGGCACGAAATCAACGTAGTTCTTGAAGTTGTTGAAATCCTTCACGAACGCATCGCTTGGTTTTGCGACGGCGGTACCGAGGCCCCAGCCGGCCTTACCCGTGTATTTGTTCTCGAAACTCTGGAAGGAATAACCGAGGACTGCATTCAGGGCATGTTTGCCGAAGGACTGGTCATAAGTCAGGTACTGCTCGAACAGTTGGGATGTTGAGGTCAGGTTCTGACGGGTGGTGCGACCGTTGTTCGCATTGGCGGAACCATTGATCTGTACGCCGAAGACGTTGAGATCGCCGATACCGTAGACGCCGTCAGGCAGACGAGGATCCGTGAAAGAGGTACGCTCGCTTTCTGACTGATCCATAGCCACAACAGCCTTGTAAGACAGGTTCTTCGTGATCTGGTAGGCAGCGGAGAAGTTGCCGAGGAAGCGATTTACCACGTCATTATCCGTGAAATAATCCAACATCTGAACGGCGTTACGCTGTCCGTCGGAAGTGAAATAGGATCCGTCGGGGTTGCGAACAGGTGCCGTGGGATTTGCCTTGAGCGCTACTCCGAGCAGACTCCCCTGGAAGCCTGCATTGTTCGTGATGGGTGCGTAGCTGTTCTTTGCATTGGAATATGTGAGGTTGGCCTCGAGGGTCAGCTTATTGTTCAGCAGCTTTTGGCCCAGGTTGGCACGCGCGGTCAGACGCTTAAGGTTGGTATTTTTGATGATACCATTCTGATCGTCGTAGGAACCGCTGAGGCGGGCAGTTGTTCCCTTGTTGCTGTAACCCCAGCTGAGGTTATAGTTCTGTGACAGGGCGGAACGGAAGATCTGATCCTGCCAGTCGGTGTTGGCACCGAAATCAATGGCCTTGATGGCCTCCTGTGCACCCAGCGGATCAGCACCGCCGGCGATGTTGGCGCGCTTGGCACCCACCAGGAAATCTTCGGAGCTCAGCAGGTCATACCTGCTGGCAGTGTTTGCGATCGTTGAGTTGGCCGTGAAGTTGAATTGGCCTTTCTTGCCGCCCCGGCCCTGCTTGGTCGTAATGATGATGACACCATTTGCACCTCGAGAACCATAGATGGCGGCGGCAGAAGCATCTTTCAGTACGGTGATGCTCTCAATATCACTGGGGTTGAGGAACATGAGCGGGTTCTTGGGGGTCGTGCCGCCCTCTGCACCACTGGCAGATCCGAGCGTACCACCCTGCAGCAGAGGCACTCCGTCAACCACGTACAGCGGCTCTTGAGCACCACTTACGGAGCCCGTACCACGAATGTTGATGTTGGCGGCAGCGCCGGGCTCACCCGAAGCGGGCGTCACCAGTACACCGGGCGTCCTGCCTTGCAGCATCTGATCCGGCGTAGCGATTTGTCCTTTGTTGAAATCCTTTTCCGTAACACGTGCAACAGAACCTGTCAGGTCCTTCACACGACGGGTGCCATAACCCACGACCACAACGTCGGTCATGGATTGTGTCGTGGCAGAAAGGCTGGCATTCACCTTGTTTGAAGCCGGGATGGCCACTTCAAGGTTACCAAATCCTACGGAGGTGATGACCAGGGTTTTGGCATTTGCCGGAACAGAAACGGAGAAGCTGCCATCGGCATTCGTGGTGCCACCCGTATTGGTTCCTTTAGCCACAACAGATGCCCCGGAAACCGGCGAACCATCCTTGGCGTCCGTCACCCGGCCGGTGACAGTCTTGGTCTGAGCGAATGCTACCTGGAATGCCATCAGCATTACAACAGGTAGGATCGCCCGCATGAATCGTCTTAGAGTCATAAACAGTGGGTTTTTGAAATTAAAGCCAATCGTTAAATATGTAAGAATTACATTATTGAGGTGGGGGAAAAAAATAACCCCTGAGAGGGATTGTTCATATAGGTTTCCGTGAGCAGAAAACTTCGGGACATAGGACAAGCATTTTGGCAGTGAGGTGACATTTAACGTTGAAAGACAATGCAAGTTTATAAAACGCTGCACATTTTCCTCAGGATGGTGCAGCACAGAAAAAAAATCAGGATTTTTAATGAATTGATAAACAATATATTAATAGTATAAGGCTTCGAAAAAACTTTATTGCAAAGGTTTGCGATAATGTTTTCTGTTGATAATTTTTTTAGTTTCAGCCCCATGAAATCAAGATCCACGCTCAAACACATAGCAGAACATCTGCATCTGAGCATTTCAACGGTTTCCAGGGCGTTGAAAGACCACCCTGATATCGCCGCACATACCAAGCAGAAAGTACGGGAATTAGCAGAACTTATTGAATATGAGCCGAATGCATTCGCCATTCAACTAAGGACAAATGCCAGCAAGGTCATCGGTGTGATTGTACCCGAGATCTCCGGCTATTTTTACCATGCGTTCATCGCAGGACTTGAAGATGAAGCCAGATCGTGGGGATACTCTTTGATGATCCTGCAATCAGGCAACGATCCGGAAACGGAATCCGCCAACCTTCGGCTATGCCGGATGAACAGGGCGGCCGGTATTCTGGTGGCGGCGGCCAGCGGCACCACAGATCTCTCCCCCTTCGATAGGACGGATGCCGCTGGCATTCCGGTGGTATTCTTTGACAAGGTGCCGGAAAGCAGACAGTTCCCGAAAGTCAGCATGGCGGATGCGGAAGCGGGATTCCTGAGTGCGGATACCCTGATCAGTAAGGGTCGGAAAAACATCCTTGCCCTCTTTGGAGATCATGCACTGTCCATCACCCGTAAACGTCTGAAGGCCTTTCAGGGAACCTTCCAGCGACATGCGCCGGACAGCAGGCTGACCATCCGGCATGCGCGCAGCCAGCAGGAATCCCGACAGATCACATTTGATGCAATTTGCCTGGAAGAATATGACGCCGTTTTCGCTATGAGCGACGAGATCCTGGCGGGGGCGATGAAAGCGATCCTTCAGCGCAGACTGAGGATCCCGGACGACATCGGCGTGCTGGCGATCAGCACGGGCCTGATACCCAGCCTCTACGAACCGGAAATAAGTTATATAGAAACCAGCGGAGAGAAACTCGGAAAGCGATCATTCGAGATCCTGCACAAATGCATGTCGAAGGCGGCACCCCACGGTGAGTTCCTGGTGCCGGCCACGTTCATCGAAAAGGGGTCTCTCTGATTGTCCCTCGATAGAGATGAACAAACGAATCAGAAATCAATCCCCACGAGCGTCTTCTTGCGAATGCGCGCATATGCTTCAGCATCAAAGGAATAAAGTCGACCTGGACGATGAGGAACATCCTGCTCCAGTTCTCCCAGGTCCTTGAGCAGACCGGTACCGAACAGTTTTTTCCTGAAATTCCTTCGATCCATCTTCACATCCAGGATGGCTTCGAAGATATTCTGCAGTTCACGCAGTGAAAATTTCTCCTCCATCAGATTGAAGATGATGGGTTCCTCCTGCACTTTCTTCTGAAGGGTTCGCAGGCAGGTATCAAGGATCTCCCGGTGGTCGAAGGCCATTTCCCTGACCTCCTTAACCGGATGCCAGTGCAATTCATTGTCCAGCAATTTCAGTTGATGATCGCGCACATTGATCAAAGAGAAATAGGCCGTTGTGATGACCCGGCCTGCAGGATGTCTGCCCAGCTGACCGAAAGTGTACACCTGCTCCAGGAATACATCCTCCAGCCCGGTCCGGTCGCGCAATACCCGATACGAAGCAGCATCCAGGTCCTCATCAGGCCTCAGCAGATCTCCAAGCAATGACCATTTTCCCTTGAATTCCGGCAGATCGCACTTGATGAGCAGCACCTTCAACTGGTCTTCGTCAAAACCGAAAATCACACAGTCAACAGATATGGCGAAGTGAAACTCCGGGCGCAACTCAACCGGCGTCGTGTTGATATTCGGCTTGTTTCTGACGGATGGCATGAATGGCAAATCGTTTTAGTCGATACGGAAGGTAATTTCAAACCTATTTCTTTTCAAATATAAGAAGGTATGGTATATCGACAAGTTCGACCATTGCCGAAGGAAGGTACCCGCCGGGCATACTATCTTTACAATCAATTTTCGATTCATGTCGGACACCACGCAACGCCGTCATTGGGAGGATCTCACGCACCAATGGCTACGGAAATCAGACTTTCAACCCGGATCTGCAGCAGAAATCGGGGAACTCAGAAGCATCCTTCGGTTTCATGAACACCGCTATTATATACTCAACGAACCCGTCATTTCGGACACCGAATACGACCGGCTCTATAAACTACTGGAGCAGGCGGAGCAGCATAACCCCGAGCTCATCACGCCGGATTCACCCACCCAGCGAGTGGGGTCAGGTTTGTCGGCCAGTTTTCAGACGGTTTCCCATCTGGTACCCATGCTCTCGCTAGAGAATTCCTACAATGCGGAAGACCTGCTGGAATGGGACCGAAAGGCCAGGGAACTGAGCGGTCAGCCCGAGATCGAATATTGCGTCGAACCGAAATTCGATGGCGCCAGCATATCCCTCATTTTTGAATCCGACTACTTCACCCGGGGGGCTACCCGGGGCGACGGGGTGCAGGGGGATGATATCACCCTCAATCTCAAAAGGATAAGATCACTTCCGCTCTCTGCGGACTTCTCCGCCATGGGCATTCTACAGATCGAGATAAGGGGCGAGGTGCTGATGACCAAAGCGCATTTCAAGCAATACAACGACATGCTGGCGGAACAGAACCTGCCACCCCTGGCGAATCCCAGAAACGCGGCCGCGGGCACACTACGATTGAAGGATCCGGCAGAAGTCAGCAAAAGACATCTGGAAGCCTTCTTGTACCATGTCAGTTACACGTTGCCGGATCCCGGAAAAGATCTCCCCCAGGCCCTTCAGACGCATTCCGGAAGCCTGGATCTCCTCTGGGAACTCGGATTCAGGAGTCCCAGGAAGGAGAAACGAGTATTCACGGGCATCCTGGCTGTGATCGATCACTGCCTCGACTTTGAACAACACCGCGATGATCTGCCTTACGAGATCGATGGTATGGTGATCAAGGTGAACGATATCGCGCTCCAGGAGAAACTCGGCATGACCACCCACCATCCCCGGTGGGCGATCGCGTTCAAGTTCAAGGCCAGGCAGGCGGTAAGTGTACTCCGTAATGTAGAGTTCCAGGTCGGTCGTACGGGCAGCATCACCCCCGTGGCCAAGATCGACCCGGTACCCATTGGAGGGGTGACGGTCAGTTCCATTTCGCTCCACAATCAGGATTTCATACGCGACAAAAACATCAGGCTGGGCGATCGGGTACTGGTGGAACGCGCCGGAGATGTGATCCCCTATATCGTCCGTTCGCTGACAGAACAGCGCACAGGTGTCGAGGCTGATATCATATTCCCGACGGTCTGTCCGTCTTGCGGACAGGCGCTGATCAAGCCGGCGGACGAAGCGGTATGGAGATGTCCCAATGTCGGATGCAATGCCCAGGTGGTGGAAAGAATCATCCATTTCACAAGCAAGGATGCGATGGATATCCGCGGGCTGGGTGAAGCGAACATTCGAAAATTTCACGAACTCGGTTGGCTGCCGGACATTCCTTCCATCTATTCGCTGCCCTATGAGAAGATGCAGCAACTGGAAGGCATGGGCAGTAAATCGGTCGCCAAACTGCAGGAGGCCATTGACCGATCCAGATCACAACCCCTTCACCGACTGATCAATGCCCT
>CAJBZC010000121.1 GCA_903959965.1 uncultured bacterium | reverse complement strand
GTCGCCCCGGCCACTCAGGCATACCACCACACGATCATCCGGAGAAAATGTCATCTGGTCGAGCGCGGCAAACGCATGCGCTGTCTCCAGTGCGGGGATGATGCCCTCGAGTCTGGATACTTCGAATGCCGATGCGATGGCGTCCTCGTCGGTGGCACTGAGGAAGATACCACGTCCGGATTTATAGAGGTTGGCATGCATGGGTCCGATGCCAGGGTAATCCAGTCCCGCAGAAATGCTGTGGGGCTCTATCACCTGACCGTCCTCCGTCTGCATGAGCAGGCTCATACTGCCATGAAGGATCCCGGGTTTCCCCAGCTGGGTGGTGGCCGCACTCATATCGGTATGGACGCCATGTCCGGCGGCCTCGACCGCCACGATGGCAACCTCAGGTTCCTCCAGGAAATGGTAGAAAGCCCCGGCGGCGTTGCTGCCTCCGCCCACACAGGCGACCACATGCGTGGGGAGTTCTGACCCTGTCTTCTCCAGCAGTTGCTTGCGGATCTCGGCGCTAATGACGCTTTGAAAGCGGGCCACCATATCAGGGTATGGATGCGGACCCACGACACTTCCGATGATATAATGCGTATCCACGGGGTGATTGATCCAATCGCGGATGGCCTCATTGGTGGCATCCTTCAGGGTCTTGCTGCCGCTGGTCGCCGGCACCACGGTTGCCCCCAGCATGCGCATCCGAGCTACGTTGGGCGCTTGTCGCTCGATGTCCTTTTCGCCCATGTACACCACACATTCAAGCCCCTTCAAGGCGCAGACGGTGGCGGTGGCCACACCGTGCTGACCCGCGCCGGTTTCGGCGATGATCCGCTTGAGGCCAAGTCGTTCGGCGAGCAGGATCTGTCCTACCGTATTATTGATCTTATGAGCGCCGGTGTGACAGAGGTCCTCCCGCTTCAGCCAGATCTGGGTTCCATGCTTCGCGCTGAGTCGCTCTGCCAGGAATAGCGGCGTCGGCCTGCCTACGTAATCGCGCAGCAGTGCGTCCACATCACGCTGAAAGGCCGGATCCTGCATGATCTCCAGATATCGGGCCTGCAGCTCGGCCACATTCCGGTGAAGCATCTCCGGGATGAAGGCGCCGCCAAAGGAGCCGTAATATCCATGGGCATCGGGTCTGTTGAATGGAGCTGTCATATCTTTTCGTATTCCTTGATTCGTTGTTCAAAGTTATGCCTGTCCGGCGGAGTGGGCGTCATGCGCAGGCCCGCGCAACTGATCACAAAATGTTTCGAGCAGCTGCAGATCCTTGACGCCCGGGGAAGTTTCAAATTTACTGTTCACATCCACGGCAAAGAATCCCGATTCGCGGGCAGCGAATTCCTGCACCCGGCCTGCATCATCGAGACCGATGCCCCCGCTGAGGAAGAAGGGTTTTCGGATCTCCTTCGAGGTGAGTTGCGACCAGTTGAACTGTGTTCCGTTGCCCCCGTAGCTCACGCCCACGGCGTCGAACAGGAACATATCGCATACATCCCGGTATGGATGGATCTTCCACTGAAGGTTTTCATCAGCTCCCATGCGAAAGGCCTTTATGGTAGTGACGTGGTTGCTGATGTGCTCGCAATATTTTGGGGATTCATCCCCGTGGAGCTGCACCATGTGCAAACGCCACTCATCGACCGTCTGCAGGACTTCCTCCGCCGGCGCATTCACGAACACCCCGACACGGTTGATGCCCAGTTTCTCGCGGCGCAACTGTTGCGGCTCCAGCCCATGACGACCCACAAAGCGGGGCGACGGAGCATAGAAAATGAACCCGGCGAACTCCACGCCGAGGGCATCCAGCTGTCGGACCTGATCGAGGCGGGTCATCCCGCAAACCTTGATGCGCATATGTCAGATTGATGCTGCGAAACGGGCGAAAGCCTCCCCCGGATCTGCAGATTTCATGAACTGTTCTCCCATTAGAAACCCATGAAAGCCATTGTCACGGAACCTTCTGACCTGCTCCACCGCATCTATTCCGCTTTCAGCGATACGGACCCGGTCAGCCGGCAGCCGCTCCGCCATCCGCAGGCTCCTGTCGATGTCCACAGAAAAAGTCTTAAGATCCCGATTGTTGATCCCCACCAGCTGCACTTCGTCGCATACATGCTCCAGCTCCTCCTCGGCATGCAGTTCGAGCAGCGTCTCCAATCCCAGGTTGCCGGCAAAAGCCGCGAGCCGGCGGACTTCCAGCGGCGTCAAACAGGCCGCGATCAGCAGGATCAGATCCGCACCGATGGCCTTGGCCTCCAGGATCTGATACTCGTCGATCACAAAATCCTTCCGGAGGATGGGGATATCGATCACCTCGCGGGCCGCTTCCAGATCCGGCACAGATCCCCCGAAAAAATCTTCATCCGTGAGGACAGACATCGCGGCTGCGCCTCCCGCAGCATAGGCCCGGGCAGTGGCTCGCACATCCGCTGAATCGTTGATGACACCCTTGGAGGGTGACCGGCGCTTGAATTCAGCGATGATGCCGGTGGTGGTTCCCGCCCGCAGGATCTGCGAAAGCGAACGGGGACTGCGCGAAAATCCCGGCATTT
>CAJBZC010000120.1 GCA_903959965.1 uncultured bacterium | reverse complement strand
TGGTGGATTTCACCAATCAGTTGCGGCGGGATGGCATGGGGCTGGAAGATGCCATCCGGGAGGCCGGGGAGTTGAGATTCTTGCCGATCGTGTTGACGAGTCTGACGGCGATCGGAGGCTTGATCCCGATTGCGTTGAACACGAATCCGCTGGTGTCGCCATTAGCGATCGTGCTGATCGGTGGCTTGATCTCTTCGACGTTGTTGTCGCGGATCGTGACGCCGGTGGTGTATAAGCTGATCCCGCCAAGGGTGTGAAATTTATATTTAATTTGTGTTATCATGATAACCACCACGCTGTCTGCATTCCGTAAGGCTTTGAAAGCCTATCTTGATCAAGTTACAGAAGGTTCTGAAACCTTGATCATTCATCGGAAAAAGCAATCTGATGTTGTGGTGCTTTCAATGGATGCGTATAATGCTTTGATGAATACTACACATGAAATGTCCTCCCGCATTAATCAGCAACGGCTGGAAGCATCGATAGCCTCTCTGAGATCAGGGCAGGAGTAAATCCGCCTTTTCTGTCGTTCAGCTATTTACTTTGACTCCACATTGGTGAGTCCCGGCTTGTCCACGGTAATGGATCCTGCCCAGACGCACATGGTCTTGCTTGATTCCAGCATGGCGGGGTTACCACCGATCTTCAGTTTTTTGGCGGCAGGATCCCAGGGCATGACCGGGATGGGGATGCATGAGGAGGGAACAAACACGGGGACGGGTCCTGCCATCTTCCAGTTCATCGGGTTGGCGGGTGAGTTGCAGTTACCGAAAGCCGGGATGTTCAGCATGGGGATGAAATCCAGTGATGTGGCGATCGGTTTGGAGGTCGCATTCATGGTCATGCCGATGGGGAGCACCATCATATCCTTTGGGCCGGAACCGAAGGAGCACTTGAGCTTGGCGCCCATGCAGACACATTTTGGCATGTAATGTTTTGTGGTTTTCGGAGGGTAAAGATAGTTTATTAGTCAACGATCTCTATTTACCAAGAGGGCACGAAGTGACGAAGACTATAATTCAAGTTCAGGTATTTTCTGCGCTAAGCTTTTGCATCATTCCAGTCAATGAAATGGCTGTAATATCATTGCCCAAAGAGAAGGTTTCATGACCTGAGTACACCACATACTTTTCTATTGCTTTTATATCATCACATGCTATGTGAAATCCTTTCGCAACAGATGGATTTGAATTTTTCTTTATTTCTATAGCGATCAGATTGTTGTACGATGTTTCGATGACCAGGTCAATTTCGGCACCCTGAGAGGTTCTGTAGAAGTAACATTGATAATGGGCGGGACACACAGACAGGATATTCTCTAAGACATATCCTTCCCAGCTCGCGCCACATACCGGGTGCCCCATCAGTTCATCCAGGTTGTTGATGTTCAGTAATGCGTGAGTAATTCCGCTGTCGCGAACATAGACCTTAGGGGCTTTCACCAATCTTTTACCAGCATTGAAAGCGAACGGCTTTAATCTTCTGACCAACAATAAATCAACCATCAAGTCGAGATACCTGTTGGCCGTGGTTACCGAAACGTCGATACCCCTGGCCAACGATGACATATTTATGGTGCTTCCTTGTTGGTGTGCCAGCATGGTCCAAAATCTAGCGAGGGTTTCCGCTGGAATGCGGGGTCCAATTTGAGGAATGTCACGTTCCAGGTAAGTCCTGATAAAATGTTTTCTCCAGTTCATGCTCTGCTTGTCTGTGACTGCCAGCAGGCTTTCCGGGAAACCGCCCCTCAGCCACAGCGTTTGGTTCATTTGAGCGGGGGCGTACTCAAGCAGATCCACGGGATACAATTCCATGTAGGCAATTCTTCCGGCCAATGATTCGCCGGATTGTTTCAGCAGGTCCATTGATGCTGAGCCCAG
>CAJBZC010000119.1 GCA_903959965.1 uncultured bacterium | reverse complement strand
GCTTCACCGGGGATGGGATTGCCCATGCCGGATGCCTTCAGTCGCAGGCCCGCCAGTGTTGATGCGGCTCCCACCCGCTGTCCGGGGATATCAAGTTTAAATGGATTCTTGCTGAAGTGAAGATCGGGGGCTATGGTAACCTTGGCTGACTGCGGGATGGTGAGTGTCATAGCTCCGGTCGCTGCTGCTTTGACGAAGAAAGCTGAGCCTGATTCAATGTACTGCGATCCGCTGCCCGTTGTACCCCCACTAATGTTATAGTTTGACCAATTCTCTGCCTGGGGATCCCAACGATACAGCGTAGCATTGAGATTAGTGCTTGACGCCCGGACTTGCTCCCAATCGATCGTGGAGGCAAAGGGATTGCCCACCAGGTTCCAGCCTGCGGCGATATTGGTGATCGGAATAGAGACATCAGCTCCTGTTTCATTCAGTTCGCCAAGGGAACTTACGGTGATGCCGCCGGCTCCCAATGTGCCTGCACCAGGTGTGGTGGATGTGCTTTCATCGCCATAGACCCAGGCGGATACGCCGCGCCCTAACGGGATGGTCTGGCTATTGGCAGTGTACACCTGATAGCCGCCGTTACGCGTGCCACCGTTACCATATACACCATTGTCAAGATTTTCCTGGAAATACATCATCGTCTGAGGGGCGGTGTAGTTGATCTTGATTCCGGTGATATTGCTCAGGGTCAGATCGGCATCATACGGGAAAGCCAGCATCCGCCACTGCATCTTCCGGGAGCCGGGGATGAATCGTTCCACCACCACATTGCCCGTCACGTTGCCTGTACTCGTTGCATGTTGCGCCACCCTGGCCGTGGCTGTGGACGTGCTCTTGAGGGTCAGGTACCCTCCGGCTGCCAGCGTGCCGGATGTGAGCGTGAGCGTCCCCGTGAGGTGCTGTCGGCCAGCCGTCATCGTAGCGGCACCTGCCGATTTGTTCAGTGTAAGATTAGTTAAGTTAGCCGTTCCCGTGATATCCTGCGCATTGCCGCCTTCCAAGTTCACGTTGGTCAGACTGCCGGTCGTTTGCAGATTACCCTGCACATTCACCGTCGTCGTACTGCCCTCCAGGCCTGCATTCAGCGTCACGTTACCCGAGGCATTGACCGTCAGGGCATTGGCAGTAGCCGTAAGCGTAGCCCCTGCAGCAGTGGTAAAATCTCCCGTATGCACCGTCACCGGACCATTGCTGGAAGCGGCACCGGTGATGGTCATCGCTGCGGTGTTGCCCGGCTTACCGAGTTGCAGGCCGTTGCTGCTGACCGTCAGGCTGCCGATGGGGTAGCTCACCGGCGCCGCGAAACTGGTGCCGTTGGGCATGTACCTGAACAGGCCCACGGCGTTGGCCGTGCGGCTGCCGCCCGAGATGACCAGGGAATTGTCGGTGAAGATGGAGATGTCCCCGGAGGTGTTCGTGGTGAGGTCGGCGCCGAGGGTCACCGTACCTCCGTAGACCGTGATAGGACCCGAGGCCTGCGTGGCACTGCTGAATGTAACAGATGAAGTATTGGACGCTTTACCGACCGTCAGGCCACCGATGCTTGAGGAAACCGTCGGGAATCCGGGGATCGGCCAGGTCACCGCACTGATGAAGCTCGCAGAAGATGGCTGGATCGTCAGCGCACCCGCACCGGTGAAACCACTGCTGGATGAAGTTGGTACATCCTGCTCTAAGATCAGCGTGCCTCCGTTGATGGTTGTCGCCCCGGTGTAAGTGTTTGAGTTGTTCATAGTGAGGTCGCCCGTGCCTGATTTGGTCAATGAACCCGTGCCGCTGAGCACGCCGGGATACGTTGAACTGCCAGTGCGGTTGAAGGTCAGCGCTCCGTAGTTGACGATATTCCCGGTCATCGATCCGGTGGAACCACCCGAACTTACATTCAATGTTTTATTGAGATCGATCGTCGTGGTTCCCGTATGCGTGTTCGTGCCAGTCAATGTCACAGCGGCTCCTACTTGCAATACATCTTCCGTTCCGCTCATGTCACCGGCGATGGTGAGCGGCGTAGTGCGGTTGAGGATCACCAGTCCGTTGTTGACGATGGGCCCGGGGAAGCTTGAACTCGCATCGTTGATCTCCTGGGTCCCTTTGGAAGTATAACTGTAAGTCGGTGCAGTGGCACTGGTAGCCGTATTGCTCAGCGTGGTAGTACCCGTGTAGGTCAGGGCACCGGTAAAGTTCACTTTGCCCGACATAAACACCTGGCTGATGCCGTATTGAGTGGGGAACGTTAACGCCGTTGTTCCGCCAATGGTGGCCATGTTCTGTCCAAGAAAGTCACCTGATCTGTAAGCTGCTCCTGTGCCCCTGATCGCTACATCTGTAGTATTGATGCGCTCCAGTGTCACAAATACCACCTTTGTAATTGAAGAAACAAGCTGCTGGAATTGAAGCGTGGCCGTATTCGTCGCAGCATTATATGATTTTTGATATGCACCGCAATTACCGGAAGCTGCACTTCCGGTAAACGTTCCACCGGTGATGCGGGTCAACACCTCCAGGACAGAAACATTGGAGGCCATCAGACTGGCTGTTGTAGTCAACGCTGTGCTTCTGTACAACCCCGACGCACCCTTGACCTCGACGCCTCCATCTCCGGAAACAGGAGCTGCAAATGTTATATTTTCATTGGGTGACAGCACCAGTTTACTTCCACTGGATACGGCCACGGCGGATGTATTGCTGATCGTGCCACTGGATGCCTGACTCACGGAACCGCCGGTTCCTACCTGCAGATCGCCCCCGGAGATGGTGGTCGAACCGGAATAAGTATGATCCTTGGTCAGGATGATCAAACCGGCACCCGACTTCGTGAACGCACTGCCGCTTCCGCTGATGATGCCATCATACGTAGAGGTGGATGACACATTGATCGTGGCATTGCGCCCGGCAGCTACCGCCAGATTTCCTGTGCCTGAGATCGAGATACCATTGATCGATATGTTTCCATTAGTAGCGCTGGTCGTGGTCAGACTGGTATTCATGGAGATAGCGCCCCCGTATAAATGAAAGGCACCCGCGGATGTTGTGGCGGTACTGAAGGTGACGTTCGAACTGTTCGTGAATTCGACGGGCGTACCACCATTCAGCATACCATTGTAATAACCGATGGTCAGACTTGTTATGCTGTTCAACTCACCAATACCCAGCCAGTCGAAGTCGCCCGTTTGAAGATTATAATCGTCTGCGGTACTACCAACGTATGTCTGGATAGACGGGTTCCAGTTGAATGTGCTCCTGAAACTGCCTTCATGCGGCACCAGCGTGAATGTTCCGCCGGATTGGGTGAAATACATCGCGGAACCGGCACTACCATATACCATATCGGTGATCAATACGATGTCCCCTGATCCAACCGACACGATGTCGCCACTTCCGTCATTGGCGATGCCTGCGATACCGCCACTGGAAACTGTTGAGCCTGCCCAGGCCAGAAAATCACCGCCGTTTGTAGTGATGTTACCATAGATGTCCATGGCGTTACCGTTGAATCCGGTCGATCCTATCGAGGGTCCATCCCCTACTGTAAGCCCGTTCCAGGTGTAACTTCCACCGTTGGAACCGGAGCCTCCCAGCCAAACATGTCCGCCGTTGGTAGAGATCGTACCCTGTTGAGAAACGCCGCCATCATCATTGTCGTTGTCAAAATCCGACCAGAAGATCACATTCATTACCCCGGTGCCACTGGTGGTAATAGAACCTTGGTGCGTCACACGGCCATGCCCCTGCAACGTAAGCGTACCCGTACCACCGGATTTGGTTATCGAATTACCGGATTGTATCCAAATGGAGGGGTTGGTACCTGCAATTCCTTTGATGAAGATATCACCCGTTGCAGAACTGGTCAGGTTGCCGTTAACATTCACATATCCGCCATAGATCGAAATGGGACCGCCTATGGAGATATTTGTATTGACTTCGACATCCGCCGTACTACCGGCCTTACACAGGGTCAGTGCACTGATCCCATTCGCATCCTGGTCAATCGAAAACCAGGTTGTGTAGATCAGTTGTCCAAAGGAAGCATCGCTGGACTCAAACGTAAAGCTGCCTGTACCATTGATATAGGGACTCGCGGCACCTACATTGAAGGCTGCTGTCTCCCCCCTAATAATAATGTTTCCGGCTCCCGGATTGATCGTCAGGTAATCCAGATCCAGCGCACCGCTTCCATTGGCATCTTTATCCGCGTGGATCACAATATTCCCGCCTGCACTGCTGATGGTGCGACGCGTTGTACTGGTAGTAGAGAAATCGGCATTGGTATTGATGGTGATATCCGAGGCCGAGCTTGTAGATATATTGATACCACTCCCAAGTACAAAGTCATCGCTATGGAACGTAGCTGCTCCACCCAGTGAAACAGCGGCGTTCACCGTGATGGTCTTAACACCGTTGGAATTGATGACGAACGCATTGGAGGCAGTGCTGGTGATGGCGGAACTGATCGTAACATTCCCCGCATCGATGGTCAGGGCTCCGCTATTCAGATAATCTTGGATCACGGATGCGTTCACATTCACGGTCGCATTGGTCGTGGTCAGGGTGCCGTTGTCGAACGACCAGGTCGTGTTGATCGCATCCCCGCCGGAGGCGACGATCGTCAGATCGCCGGTGCCGGTATTGGTCCGATAAATGGCATGGATCGTACTCCCGGCCAGCGCAGGACTGAACGAACTCGAGGTTTCATCATACCCGTACCGGACATTCCCGGAACCACCCGCCAGGGTCGTCAACCCGGTACTGTTGGTTTCCAGACCACTGAACAGTCTGCCAATCCCGTTGGCACCAACGTTCACCGTAGGCGTACCGGATACCAGGATATTCCCACCCGCATTGGTTCCGATGGCGGAACTCTTGCCGGCATTGATGGTCAGGGCCGTGGACGTCGTAGCACTCGATGATACCGACTCCGTCAGATTGATGTCCCCGGTCAACGTTTCCACCAGCAGGGCACCGGTGGTGTAGATCCCGCTGGTAGTGCCCACTGTGCCGATGGTCAGTCCGCCACTCGCATCCGTGTAACTCAAAGAACCCAGTCTGGAGCCGGTAGTCCCCCCGGCGATCGTACCCACATTGTTACTCGTATTAGTCAGTGTGAATGTGCTCGCACCCGACAGCAGAAGGCTGCTGGCGGAAATGGCTGCGGCCTGGGTGAGTGCCGTGGAAGCGCCAAGTGTCAGTGTCGAACCCGTGGCAGTCACCGCGCCGGTCAACGTCACGGTGCCTCCATAGATAGATACCGCACCGGCCACCGTTTGAGCTGTAGCAATGGTGATATTTGCCGAATTACCGGGTTTACCGATGGTCAGGCTGGAGGCATTCTGAGCCAATGTATAATAAGCGTTTTGCGGAAAAGTCTGGGCCGCGGTAAAGCTGGCAGCGATAGGCTCATAGGTAACGGCGCCGGTAGTATTGGTAATGATGCCATTGAGGCTAGCTCCCAAAAAACGGGAATACGAAAACGCTACATTTCCAGAGGCCGTCCAGCTACCACTTAGAGGCGAACCAGCATAAATATTGCCCCAGCTGGAACTTCCCATGCCGCCTGCTGCTGTAGAACCCGGATCACCGGTGACCTGGATGTTACCTGAACGAGAGACAAGCTGGATATGCCTGTTCTGGGTACCACTGGTGTATGTCGTCCGATAAAAATTCAATGCATAGGTGCCATTGCTCTGAGTATTGGTCAGTGTAGCCTCTATATTGATGTTCCCGGCATCTGTTTCGATGGTGGAAGAATTCGTAATAAAGGTGATCCCTCCAAAAAAAATATCGGGTGATGCTACAGTCAATCCTCCATGTGAATCCCCGAATATCCCGATGGTTCCGCTTCCGGTAGTAGTTATGGTGGCCTGTAAACGAATGCCATCATCATAACTGGTCGTACATCTTCCATAGATGTTGATGTTACCTCCGGCTGCCGTAATGGTGGCGTTAGAGATCAGTATACCCGGAGCCCCCCCGGTCCGCCCAGAGGCAGCATACAATCCTGCCCCTTTGGTTCCCGTAAAATTACCCCCCAGGGTGATGTTTCCTCCGGTAGACAACAGACTGGAACCACTGTTCAGGGTGATCGCACCCGTTGTGCTATTGGGGACTGCCACGGCTGTACCGCCGGAATTCGCCCGGAATGTGATGTCACCGTTATTGGTCTGTATGGTCTGGCTGGCAGCCAGATCGATGTATCCGGTGGCCTGCAGCAATATGTCCGCTCCGCTGAGGGTGGAGGTAATATTCTGCTGCGCCAGGATGATGCCTCCCTGGATGGTGATCGGACCCGCGACGCTGATCGAAGCTCCCAGCGTGATCGTGGCCGTATTGGCCGAAGTATAGGGGCTATCTCCGGACACCCCGGTTCCCAGATAGGTTCCGATCACCAGTGCTGAGAGCGATGTCATGTTTTGAATGATGAGGCCATCCATTCCGCCGGAACCCGTGAAGGTTCCGCTGGTGGTGGTTCCTGCATAGGAAAGACCCACATCGAAACTGGAACCGCTGGCTGGCGCAAGGGTGAGCGTTCCCGTGGTGCTGATGCTGATATCGGGTGTGCCGTTCACAAAATCATTGTAGCGGGTCATCAGCGTGATATCTCCGGATCCGGCACTGATGGAACGATTGGTGCTGAGGGCCGAGATATCTCCATAGCCGCCACTCCTGG
Source organism: uncultured bacterium (assembly GCA_903959965.1). Classification (GTDB taxonomy): domain Bacteria; phylum Bacteroidota; class Bacteroidia; order Chitinophagales; family Chitinophagaceae; genus Pollutibacter. Next base: position 999 of record CAJBZC010000119.1, on the reverse strand, counting down.
CATCCGACCCCACAAATGCCCAGATCAGAATGTCTCCGCCATTCGTGGAGATGTTGCCCGTCACATCTACACCGTTGTATCCGCCATTACCGGGGACCCCGATGCTCCCGACATCCAGGCCGTTCCATTTTCTGGTCTTGGCCCCCGCGCTGATCCAGAGATGACCTCCATTGGTGGTGATATTCCCGGTGCTCACATTGTAAAGCCCCGCCGTACCGTCATCCATTTCGTTGATGATGACCACATCGAGCCGGGCAGATCCAGTGGCCAGGATACTACCCACACTGGTAGAATTATTGATCCGACCGTTTCCCTGCATGGTGAGCAAACCGGTGCCATCGGTCTTTTCGATGGTTTTACCCGAGGCGAGGCGGATGCTCCAGTCATTACCAAGTCCCTGGAAAAAGAGGTTGCCGGTGGCCGTGCTGGTGATGTTGCCATTCAACTGCACATCCCCGCCCATCACGGATATCCCGCCAGCCAGGGTGATATCGTCATTCAATGTGATGGCACCGGAATTGGTCAGGCTCCCGATCGTCAGGTTACTGCCTGCCGTGGTTGAACTGATGGCGGCACTCAGCATGACGGCAAAGGTGGTGGTACTGCCCACAATGGTGAGTGATCCGCTGGTTAGTACGGTATTGATCTCCGATACGTTTACGGTGGAGTTTGCCGTGACCGTGAGGGTACCGCCCGTCCGGGACCAGCCCGAGCCGGAACTGGCGGCCGAAGAGATCGTCAACGTCTGACCGGCCGCGGTTGCGGTGATGAAAACGGCGGACAGGAGCAGGATAACAGACCTGCTCAGAGATGAAAAACGCTTGCTCATATTGATGTGTGTGTTATCTTATTGTGGATACTGAAGTAAGATCAGCCCCGTGCGTGCGTGCGCGCTCTAAACAAACACCAATATTAACCGCGATTGCCTGCCAGCGTTAGTCTACGATCTTTCCTTTTGTCGTAATTCGGAGAATCGCGACAAACAGGATGTTTTTGACG
>CAJBZC010000118.1 GCA_903959965.1 uncultured bacterium | reverse complement strand
TGCTGGCAGAGATCAAGAACAAGCAGGGGCAGGACCCCTCCGCCGAGATCAATGCGATCCGCAGGCGGGCTTATGGTGGCGGCACGAATTTCCCTGCCTTTGTGAACGGCAGTTTCGCATCCAATGAGATCGCCATCTTCGAAGAGCGTGGCAAGGAGTTCGTGGCCGAAGGCAAGCGCTGGTATGATCTGCGGCGTATGCAGGATGCTATGGGTGAGCCGTTGGTATTCCGCCGCGACCTGCCGCTGATCGGTGTGCTGGACAAGGCACAGGAATACAAGCTCCTCTGGCCGATCGACCGCGGCACGCTGAATGCGGACCCCACGCTGGTGCAGAATCCTTCTTATCCCGGTACCTGATTTGATGCATTGTCCGGCCGGTGGCGATGATTCGCGCCGGCCGGACATTCATCCTTGAAAATCTTTCATATGGCAGTTTTCCAGGGGCTTATCGCAGCTCCATTCACTCCGATGCATTCGGATGGTTCCCTGCATCTCGAACTCATCCCCCGATATCATCAGTTCCTGAAGCGTAATGGTGTTCGCGGTGCCTTCATCTGTGGATCCACGGGCGAGGGTGTGAGTCTGTCCGTTCACGAAAAGCGGCAGGTCATCGATGCCTGGGGCGCTGCTGCGGCAGACGACCCCGATTTTGCGGTGATGCCATTGGTGGGCGGTACATCCCTGACCGAATGCCGGGACCTGGCGCGGCATGCCCGGGACGCGGGCATGGATGCCATTTCCTTCACGGCGCCTTATTATTTCAGGCCGGCCGATGCGCGTGCATTGGCAGACTGCTGCATGGAAGTTGGCTCCGCTGTGCCGGAGATGCCCTTCTATTACTATCATATTCCGGTGCTCACCGGGGTGGGTACACCCATGATCGATCTCCTGCAGGCCATACATGGAAGGATGCCATCTTTTGCGGGGATAAAATACACCCACGAGGATTTTATGGATTATCTTTCCTGTATTCATTTTGAGCGGGGACGCTACAACATGCTGTGGGGCCGGGATGAGAACATGCTGCCTGCCCTTTCGCTCGGCGCGCCCGGAGCCGTGGGCAGCACCTACAACTACGCAGCGCCGTTGTACCTCGACCTGATGTCTGCGCATGCCTCCGGAGATCTTGCTTCGGCAAGGCAACTCCAGCAGCAGTCGATCGACATGATCCGCCTGCTCGGGAAGTATGGAGGCATCGCCACCGGCAAGGCCTTTATGCGTCTGGTGGGCATGGATTGTGGAGGCTTCAGGCTACCGGTCAGGAACATGTCCGACGCTCAATTTGAATCCTTCGTACGGGATACCGAGATCGTTGGTTTCCGATCGTTCTGCTCACGCCCGGTATCCGTCACGGACAGGGTCGGGGCCTGAGCCGGGCCAGCCTTCGAAGAATCCCTGCACGGAGCCTTTCATACTAACGGTCATGCATAAACGAAGTTTGCCATGAGGTCATCGAAGTACTATCCCTGGATCGCCGTAGGGCTTCTATGGGGTGTCGCGCTCCTGAATTATATGGACCGGCAGATGATCGCCACCATGCGACCTGCGATGCTGGCGGATATCGAGGACCTGCGTCAGGCGGCGAATTTCGGGCGGCTCATGGCCGTTTTCATGTGGATATATGGCGCGATGAGTGTTTTTTCCGGA
>CAJBZC010000117.1 GCA_903959965.1 uncultured bacterium | reverse complement strand
TGATCCTTAGATTTATATGAATATAAGAAAGGCGGACTCCCGGGAGTCCGCCTTTCTTATATTTTCTATGAGCGTTACTAGGCTTTTTTCCTGACGGTGGTGTTTCCCCCGCCTTCCAGTCCCATGTTATGCGGCTTGTTCGTCTTCCACCCACCGCGTGTGAAATCAGGAATGTCGATGGATTTTGACCTGGCCTTTGCAGAAGCATCGCTGAGCGGAACGATGCAGCTCCAGGCCGCCGCATCATATACATCCTGATCAAGCGGGAGACCATTGCGCAGGCAATCGATCAAACGCCAATCCATGATGAAATCCATGCCACCATGTCCGCCAACGCTCTTGGCGATCTCTCCAATATGTTTCACGATGGCCGGCGTGTACTGTTCTTCCAGCGCTTTCTGGTCTTCTGGTTTCAACCAGCTGTGCCCCTTGGCGATGCGTTGGGGGGAAGGCCATTTGCTGGCCATACCCTGCGTACCGCTGAGCAGGTGGATGCGGGAGTAGGGCCTGGGTGATGATACATCGTGCTGGATAAGAATGGTTTTACCCTTGACGGTACGGATGGTCGTATTGTTCATGTTCCCGCGGTATGACTTCCCTTCAAATTGCTTGAAGAAATCATCCTTGGCGGCCATTTCCTTCGCCATGGGCGCGAGGGTGAAGTCTGCCGTGGTTGTACTGACGAGGTAATCCATCCGGTCGCCTCGTCCGATGTTCAGACACTGCGCCACCGGACCCAACCCGTGGGTGGGGTACATGCTGCCGAATCTGCCTTCATTGGCCTTCAGCCTCCACATGTCGGCGTAGCCTTTTTTGTTGAACAGATAATCCTTGCTGAGGTCATGGATATAGGCGCCTTCCGCATGGAGCAATTCTCCGAAAAAGCCGTTACGGGCGAGATTGAGGGTGAGTAGTTCAAAGAAATCGTAGCAGCAGTTTTCCAGCATCATACAATGCTTCCGGGTCTTTTCTGAGGTGTCCACGAGTTTCCAGCAGTCTTCCAGGGTGAGGGCCGCCGGGACTTCCGTGGCAGCGTGCTTTCCGCTGTTCATGGCATGTACTGCCATGGGCGTATGCAGGTGCCAGGGGGTGCAGATATAAACGAGGTCCAGGTCTGCACGTTCGCAGAGTGCCTTCCAGCCTTCCTCTCCACTGTAGGTATCCGCCTTGGGCAGGCCGGCCTTCAACAGGATCTGGTTGGCCTTATCAGCTCGTTCGGGCAGTTTATCGCACAGGGCCTTTATTTCCACGCCTTCGATGTGCGACATCCGCTCTACTGCTCCGGGGCCGCGCATGCCGAGTCCAATGAACCCGATGCGTACCTTGTCTAATCTGGGGGCAGCATAGCCGCACATGTTGAAAGACTGCGGTTGGACCGGTGCCTGTGTTTCCTCTGCCTTTACTTCTATGCCGGTGGCCAGTGCCCCGCTACCCAGGGCGATGTTGCGGATGAACCCGCGTCGATTGGTGGACATGTGGTAATGTTTGCGTTTGCATAAATATAGCGCATTCACACCAACGAAAAAGGCCTCTGATCAGGGTTTCAGCCAGAGGTTTGCCTTGAAGACCAGTGCACGGTTCTTGTTCTTGAGCATCGGATCGGTAAAGTAGTTGTCTGTGTACACGATGAAGATGTCACTCATCGGCTTGAAACGCCATTGCAGTCGGCTGTTGACATTGAAATTGTTGTTCTGGTTGTTGTACTGCAGGAAGGTGGTCCAAAAGAGGTTGTTGGAGAAGTTTATTTCAATCCGGGGTGCGAAGAGCAGTAAGGAGGTCTGGCCGTAAGGTTCAGGAAACCTGAGCCTGGCTTGTTCTGCATAAAGCGAAAAATTGCCCCAGGGTTGTGCCCTCCAGGTGATGGTGCCGCTCGCCTGCAGAATGCTTCCGTTAAAAAAGCCTCCTGCTCTCAGCTCCGTGGAAAAGATCAGTCTTTTCCGACCATCCGTGGAGAAACTGGCGCCAGCCTGCAGGTGGTCATATCTGCCAGGGGGCAGGGGCAGGTATCGATCCGCTGTAAATCGGGTGTGGAACGGGAGGTTATTGCGGGTGAGGGAGCCGTCAAACTTGATGTTGGCAGTGTTCCTGAATACGCCTTCATATGTCAGTGTCAGGTTGGATTCATTGAGCGAAAAATCCTGATTCCAGACGGTGAAGTTTTCCAATTCGAACCGGTGCTGTCCGAATCGACCGCCTTCCGGGAAAATGCGATGCTGCAGGGAATTGAAGGTTTGCCGAAACGCCTTTCTGATCGATGTATCCGCCAGTGCATCGTAGTTTTCGATGCGGTTGACGAAGCCCATATCGGTGTGATAATTGACCCCCACATCGCTGTAATCGATGATGACCTGCCAGGGTTTCGTGGCATACATGACCCCTCCGTTCAGGTACATATCTTTTACGGAGACATTAGGTTTGAAGGACTTATGGAAACCCGTCCATGAACTCCATTTGCCGGGTTTGTCGGTGAAGTCGTACTGAAGGCCGATGTTACGGCCGAAGGCATCGGTGGCCGATGCGTCACCATCCTTGCCCGGGAATGATTGCCTGTTCAGGAAATAACCTTTCACGAGCGACCTGGCCTGTACGCGGGTGTTGAAGGTGGCGGCCGTGTAGTTCTGCGCCTGATATCCACGGGCGGCAAGGGTCTGGATATTCATCAGTCCGATACGCGTGCGCTGATCCAAATTCCCGGAGAGCCGAAGTCCGCCGATGATCGGGATCTGTCGGCCGTCCGGATCCAATCCGATGCGGCGTGAATAAAATGGTCGGATCGGAGGGATGCCATAACCCGAGAAGATGTCATCGTTCTCCAGGAAGAAAGTGCGTCTTTCCGGGAAGAAGATATTAAAACGCGTCAGGTTGGTGACCTGCCGGTCCACTTCGATCTGCGAGAAATCGGGATTGACGGTGATATCCAGGTTCAGCGAGGGACTGACGGCAAGTTTTCCGTCGAAGCCTGCGTTGAAGTTGCCTGTCAGGGGCTTTCCTGCTTCCCGATCGCTGGTGAGTCCGCCTGTTGTGTACGGGATGAAGGATCCGTTGAGTCCGGAAGATGCCGGCGGAGGTTCGGGC
>CAJBZC010000116.1 GCA_903959965.1 uncultured bacterium | reverse complement strand
GTATCCTTGCCTGCGACCGGACTGAAATCATACCAGATCGCGGGGATGATGGCCCCGAATACCATGCAGAGACCCAGGATGATGCTGCTGCCCAGGGAGACGCCGAGGTAGCGGACGCCGAGTCCTTAGGTGAGGCCGCCGATGCCCCAGAGGACACCAAACAGAAAGGTCATACCCAGTATCGATGTGTCCGTGGCGCTGATGATATCGGCGAAGCCGTCGATCGTCAGCCAGGCCGCCAACGGTGGTACAATAAGCCATGAGAAGAGGCCGCCGATGATCCAGTAGCTTTCCCATTTCCAGCCCTTGACCTTTTTGAAGGGCATGTAAAAACTTCCGGAGGCGAAGCCGCCGATGAAGTGAAAAATGACGCCGAGCAGTGCAGACATACAGGTTGTTGTAAGGGGTTGTGACAATCGTTAACGATCAGTCGCAGCTTGTCATGCCACGGCTGTCCTTTGAAGATACGGCAAGGTTACGACTGCCGGCACTTCGTTCCGGAAACATAGAAAGAAAGGCAGGGTTATCCGTCCTGACCCCTCCTGAGTGATGACGAATGCGTATGCACTTACCGCCCAAACAGCGCATCCTCCGCCTCTTTGGCGGCGAACATGTAAGCAGCATCGTGCCCGATGCCGGGCGTTTCGACCTTGCGCCAGTTGAAGAGCCAGCCCTTGCGCTGCGCGAGGTCTTTGGCGAAGGCGTAACAGTTGCGGCCGCGTTCGAGGCGATGCTGGCCCTGGCGCATGCCGTCGGGACTGTCATCAAAGCTGGGGCGGGGATAAATGTCGTCTGTACCGAGATACAGGGTCAGCGGGGCGGCGAGATAGGCTTTCAGCACCCGATCGTCGGACAGCGCTTCCGGGAGTCCGCCGAACCCATACCCAAATGGCTGGTCGCGCGTCGGAAACAGGTCGGAGCCGGGATTGGAAGCGACGATGCGCCGGGCTTCTCCCGGAAGGAAGGCGGCCATGCGGACGAGGAACTGCCCCCCGGCGGAGTGCCCCATGAGGTAGTATGGCAATGTGTCATTCCCGAGCATCTTCCGGGCGAAATTCACGATCCCCGGGACGGTCGAATAGGTCCAGGCCGATTCGGGCTGTGCCTTGCCGCCCTTCAACAATCCCCCGCGCTGGTAGCGGGCCGAGGAAAAACGGACCGAATCATATTCAGGGGTGATGATGATGGCCCGAAACCGCTCCGCCATCGTGATGGCGAAATTCCGGTAGTCCTCCGCATTGCGCTTCACGCCGTGAAAGACCAGGATCAGCGGTCCGCCGGCATAGGTGGGAGGACGGTAGGTGTGCAAGGTCAGCGGCTCTCCACCGTTCTCATACGTGATGCGGGAAACACCCACGGGGATCGACTGGGCGAAAATCGGAGACTCAATACCCAGCAACATGGCAAACAATACAAGAAATCTAAACATATAAATTTATTTAATATACGATATCCAACGATGACGGTAACTCAGGGTTCAGACCTGCTTCCGTAGGGCGGACAGTGCCAGGGAGAGCTGGTTTCGGGCGACCTGGTAGTTGATGCCCATCAGTTCGCAGATCTCGGCATATTCCAGGTGGCAGTAGTATCGAAGATAGAGGATCTCTCGTTGACGGGGAGGGATCAGGCCCAGGGCATTTACCAGTTTTTTGACCTGTTCACACTGTGATTCCCTTTCGATGATAAAATCCTCCGCGCTGACCTGAAAGTCGAGTTCAGCGGGCATTCCACCCATGCGTTTCCGCTGATCGCGATAGTGTACCAACATTCGGTTCCGGAGTGCCCCGAGCAGATACGACGGGATGGATGTCACGGGTGGCGGGGTCTTGCGCTCCCACAGATCAATAAAAATGTCGTGGATGAGATCCTGCAGGATCTCGCTGTCGGGAATGATCTTACGACCGTACCGTTCCAGCAGCTCGTAATGGGCGCTGAAGATATCCGCGAGGGCCGACCGGTCGCCCTGACGGAAACTTTCCCATAAAACGAGTTCATCTTGCATTTTTTTTGAAAATGGAGGTTACAAATTAATCATTCGTGACACTTCACTCGGAAAAATCCCAAAAAGCAGGTAACCCATGGGACAGTTGGATCAGCAAGCAGACGATTTCGTATTCCCGGAAAGGTCGGTATCTGCAGACGCGGTGCAGAGATCCCGTGCGACATTAATGGCGCGACTGGAAGCCGTCGACGGACGACGTACTCGTCGGAGGTTAGTGATCCGCATGGCAGGCATGGCCGCGGCGGCCTGTCTGATCCTGTATGCGAGCTTCACAGTACTGGAGGGTCGCAAAGCCTCGGTCTATGCCGGGATCGGTGAGAAACTGGAAAAGACACTCCCCGATGGCTCCCTGGTCATCATGAACAGCGATACCCGTCTCCGATTCAGCAAGGACCTTCCCACGCTTCCGAAAAGGGAAGTGTGGATGAATGGAGAAGCCTTTTTTAAGGTCAGTCGCACGCCCGATGCCAAACCATTCATCGTGCACACAGAGCACTTCGACGTGGAGGTGACGGGCACCCAGTTCAATCTGAACAGCGGCGATGACAATTCTAGTATCCTGCTGACCGAGGGGTCCGTCAACCTCCTGATGCCAGACGGAAGAAAGATCAGGATGATGCCGGGCACCTATTTTTCCACGGATGGTTCCTCGCCTGACCATACCATAAATAAAGAAGAAGAGCCCGTGCGGGTGGAAAAGCCCGCCGCCGTGCTCTCCTGGCTCGATAAGAACCTGGTGTTTGAGGACATGCCACTGAGCGATGTAGCCCGTCAGATCGAACTCATTTACCGGGTGAAGGTCAAATTCGGGTCTGAAAATGTGGCTTCCCGACGAATAACAGGCATCTTGCCCAACGAAAATCTGAATATTCTGTTAAGAGCCATCGAAGCTACCACAGACTTCACCATTGTTCAGGAAAAAGACATTGTCAACATTCAAGAGAACCCATAAACCAAAGCGCTACTCATGAGCAAGTTCACATGCATCGGAACGATGCTGCTGCTGGCGACGGCAACGGCCAACGCGGCTCCCCGGCAGTCGGGCGAGACGCTCGCGGCTGTCAGCCACTCGGATGGCACCCGTCTTCAGTCATCCAAACGCAATACCCGCGAGTCCACCACCCTCGTGGAAGTACTGAGGAGACTGAACCGGGAAAAAGGCACCTATTTTATGTTCAGCGACGCTTCCATTGGTGGCGTGTCCGTGCAGTTACCGAACCTTAAAGAGGATACCGACAAGATCATGGATGAGCTCACCCGCCAGACGGGGCTGAGCTTCACCAAGGTATCCGACAATACCTTCGCCATTCGCGTCAGATCAGCCGCCCTGCCGGAGGCTACCGCCACGGCATCGGCTCCGATCTCCTCCGCTTATCTACGTTTGGAGGATATAAGGGCTGAGCAGATCATCATCAACGGAAAAGTGCTCTCGGCGAAAGATAACACTCCGCTCGAGAACGTCACGGTCCGCATCCTGGGCACCAAGAAGGGCACCACCACCCGGACCGATGGTAGCTTTACGATCACCATCGATCGGGGACAGTCGCTTGAATTCTCCCGGGTCAACATGATCTCCAAAACCGTGAAAAGCCCCGACGGCCGCAGTGAAGTCGTCGTCGTGCTCCAGGAATCCGATAACAACCTCTCTGAGGTCGTGGTCGTGGCTTACAGCAACCAGAAACGCAGCACCTTCACCGGTTCCGCCGCCACGATCAAGAACGCTACCATCGAGAGCGCACCCAACGCCTCGGTACAGGAAAGCCTTCAGGGCAACCTCGCCGGGGTACAGGCCGCCAACGGATCCGGACAGCCGGGTTCGGTGCCGAATATCCGCGTACGGGGCATCGGCTCGATCAGTGCATCGGCCACGCCGTTGTATGTGATCGACGGTATCCCCGTCGTCAGTGGCGATATCTCCGGCCTGAACAGTAACACCATAGCAGGTCTGAATGCAAATGATATCCAGAGCCTCACGATCCTGAAGGACGCCTCTGCCACCTCACTCTACGGATCCCGGGCCGCCAACGGCGTCATCCTCATCACGACAAAAACAGGCAAGCCCGGCAAGGCCAAGGTGAACTTCACCTTCCAGCAAGGCTATAACAATTACAATATCCGCGACGAGCAAAAAACACTGACCACCCCGCAGTATCTTCAGTATTATCGCGAAGGCTGGGCGAATGCGGGCGGAAATCCTGCTTCCTACGACTCCCTGCTGTCCGCCAACAACATCGATAAGAATGTGAACACTGACTGGTTCGACGAAGTGTTGCGCAGAGGACAGTACCAACAGTACAACCTGAACTTCAGCGGGGGCAACGATAAATCAACATACTTCCTCTCCGGCAGCTACTACAAATCTGAAGCACCCTCCAAGGGTGTCAACTACGACAAGGGCACCTACCGCATCAATATGACCTCTGCGATCACCAATAAGTGGTCGATCAAGGGCGGCTTCAGCGGCAACTTCCAGCAGAGCACGAACTTCCTGGGCGGCAGTTTCTTCGGAAACCCGATCCGGGCAATGTACCGCCTCGCCCCCTGGCTGCCGGTGTACAAGAGCGATGGTCAGACCTACGAACTGGGCTATAACTCCGGCTACAACCCCGTCGCGGTGATCGAAACGACCAAGCGCAATGCCAAGACCTACAACATCGGCGCCAATGCATCGACGAAATACGATATCGCGAAGGGACTCAGCTTCGAGAGCAGCGCGGCCCTCGATTTCAACCATGCCTTCAGAACCATCTTTTATGATCCGCGCGTGGGCAATGCGAATGTCGCCGTCGGTGGTTCCATCGAGAACTACACGCAGGACATCACCAACTGGATCGCCACCAATATCCTGCGCTATAAGCGTGAGTTCAAGGGAGAGCACTCTTTCGAAGCCTTCGCCGGATATGAGGCCCAGAGCCGCGGGGATGTAGACATCAGCATCATCGTCAACGGCATCGCCCCAGGCACTTCCACCCCCGCCGGCGGCTCCTCCCCCGAACTGACCACCGGTACAGGCACGGGCAATCGCCTGCGCAGTATGTTCCTCAACTCGAACTACTCCTGGAAGGATCGCTACTTCTTCTCCGCTTCCGTGCGCGAGGATGCTTCCTCACGTTTCGCCAAGAACTTCCAGTCTGCCGTCTTCTGGTCTCTCGGCGGTGGATGGAACATCCACAACGAAAACTTCTTCCGGGCCGATTGGGTGAATGAACTCCGCATCCGCGGTAGCTATGGCTACACCGGCAACCAGGGCATCGACAACTTCGAATCTCAGGGACTCTACAGCGCAGGCTCCGATTACAACTTCGGTTCCGGCCTGACCATCTCTCAACTCGCAAACGACAACCTAACCTGGGAAAAGAACATTCCGCTCGATCTGGGTCTGGAATTCTCGCTCCTGAAGGGCCGACTGTCAGGTACGTTCGACTGGTACAAGCGGATCTCCAGCCAGCTGCTCGTGAATCAGTCGATCCCCAGCGTCAACGGGGTGACCAGCATCACGGTCAATAACGGCGCGATGGAAAATAAGGGCATCGAACTCTCCCTCTCTTCGGTGAACATTGCTCCTACCAACCGCAATGGATTTAAGTGGGTGACCGACTTCAACATCACCCGCAACCGCAACCGGATCACCGAGATCGACTCGATGTTCTCCAACAACGGTGCATACTTCCGCCGCGTGGGCAACGACTACTACACCCACTACCAGCGTGCCTATGCAGGCGTGAATCCAGCCAATGGCGAAGCACTTTGGTACACCAGCGGTGCAAAGGATTCGACCACCAACGTCTTCACCACCGCACTGCCCAGGGTCGCTTCCGGCAGTGCCCTCCCGAACTTCTTCGCGGGCATGACGAACAGCTTCTCCTACCAGGGCTTCCAATTGAGTTTTCAGCTGTACATGTTCTGGGGTAATCGCATCTATGATGAATTCGGCTACCTGCAAAAGACCGATGCCAACCTTGGTTTCTCCGACCAGAGCAACGGTATGAGCCGGTATGAATATGAGCGTCGCTGGACAACCCCCGGTCAGGTGACCGATGTACCCAAGGCCGTATTCCTGGGCACCCAGTCATCCGCGGGCAGCTACGAGAGTACGAGGTTCCTGTATGACGGCAGCTATATCCGCCTGCGGGATGTTTCGCTGAGCTACAGCCTGCCGAAGAATACGATCGCCAAAGCGAAGCTGAACAGCGCGCGTCTTTATGTGCGTGGACAGAACCTGTACACCTGGGTGAAGGACAAGCGCTTTAATACTGACCCCGAAGTGGGCATCGACGGCGTCATGTCTCAGCGCCCGCCGGTCTTCCGCACGATCCTCTTCGGCATCGACATCACCCTCTAACATTCATCACACAAGCCTGCAGATAATGAAAAAGACATACATTCCCTTCCTGCTCGCCGGCATGCTGCTGACGGGTGCCTGTTCGAAGGATTTCCTGGATATCCGTCCGCAACAGAGCGTGTTCACGGAGGACGTGTTCTCCAGCATGCCCACGGCCCGTGCCGCCGTCAACGGCCTGTACTCCCTCATGCAATCCTACAGCTACTACGGACGCGATGCCCTGGTGATCCCAGAAGTATTGTCGGACAATGCCACCCGCAGCGTGAGGACCGGCAACCGCTACACCGGCATGAATACTATGACCCACACGGCCACCGACGCCAACGTCAGCCGGATGTGGACACAGATGTACCAGGTGGTCACCAATGCTAATGCGATCATCGCCAACGAGGAAAAACTCAAGGGCATCGCCACTTCCCTCGAACAGACAGAACTCGGACAGCTTGTCGGAGAAGCCTATGCCGTGCGCGCCCTGGCGTATTTCGACCTGGTGAAGTTCTTCGCTCGTCCGCTCAACCACACGGCCGACGGATCCCATCTGGGCGTACCGCTCGTACTGAAGCCGATCACCAAGGTGGAGGAAGTCGTCTATCCCGCGCGCAACACTGCGAAGGAAGTGTACGACCAGATCGACAAGGACATCGCTGAAGCGCTGAAGCGCCTGCCATCCACCGGCGATGTATACTACAACGGCAGCGTCAACAATGCGTTCTATAAGATCCGGTTGAACAAGTTTGGGACCCTGGCGCTCCGCGCCCGTGTAGCCATCTTCCGGGGCGACTGGAACACCGCCGTTTCCGCCGCTACAGAAGTGATCAATTCCGGAAAGTACAGCCTCTTCACCTATGGATCAATGGTCAATGATTTCCGCACGCCTAATAACAATGAGTCGATCTTCGAAGTGTCCAACAACACCAACGACAACCCCGGCACGGACGGCATCGCTTACTTCTCCAGCCAGGGCGGTTATGGCGAAATGCTGGGTACCCGCACATCGATGAACAGCCGCAGCACCGGCACGACCCTGTCCACCTTCCGCGCGCTCTACGAAGCCTACAGCCCGACCGATGTGCGCCGCAATTTCGTAGCCCTCGGCAACCGGAACTCCTCCGGCGGTGAAACCAACGTACCACTCTGCCTGAAGTACACGAACATCGTCACCTTCCTGGAGAACATCAAGGTACTTCGCCTCGCGGAGATGTACCTGTCACGCGGAGAGGCCTTGGCCCGTCTGGCCGTGCAGAACAACGACAATGCTGCACTGACCTCATCCATGGCCGACATCAACCTGATCCGGAAATCCAGGGATACGTCGAGCCTGACCCGCCCCTTCACCGCATCACTGGCTGCCACACCGCCCACGGGCAGCATCCGTGCCACGGCTTTCCTGGACAGCATCATCGTAGAGCGCCGTAAGGAGTTCGCACTGGAAGGACAACGGCTGTTCGATCTGAACCGGACACAGACGAATTTCGTGAAGATCAACTCTGGAGGAAATTCTGCTTCAAGATTGATCCAGTACACGAATACAACAAGCAGCTACACCGTTCGCACCATCCTCCCGATACCGGTGACCCAGGTGCAGAACAATCCGAACATGGTACAGAACCCCGGGTTCTGATCATCGTACATAAATAAAAACGCCATCGATCTGTCAGATGATCGATGGCGTTTGTATTTATATTTATCTATATCTCCGTAAACTCATACACTTCGCGGGAGAATGCGGCTTCCATTCTTTTCCGGTCAAAAGCCTTTTCGTTATTAGCGATCCAGACCGTCGCCACTCCGTTTCCAATAAAATTGGTGATCGCCCTGGCTTCCGACATAAAGCGGTCCACCCCTAGCAACAGTGCCAGTCCCTCCACAG
>CAJBZC010000115.1 GCA_903959965.1 uncultured bacterium | reverse complement strand
TACCACGCCATAATGCGTACTGGCCACAAAGCCGATGCTGCCCCGACGTTTCGCCATTACGTATTTCTCTGAAAGGGTCTGGTTGCTCGAAGAAATCCGGGTGGTGTCGTATAAGAAGAAATTACCCGCATTGCAGCCATTGACCACAAACATGGGGTACTTTCCCGCATTATCGTAGAGGTAGGGATCTCCGATATTGAACTCCAATGCAGAAGCAGAGGAATGCCCCATGTAATTGAGCATGCTGATCCCCTCAGCAAAAAGTGCTTTGAGTTGCTGGTCGTTCAACTGCTGGGTGGCAAAGGCGGGATTATTGCTGAAGGTCTTTACATTGGCACCAAAGAGGGTATCAGCCAGTATCGCCCTCGCCGCGTTCATGTAACCGAACAGCAATCCCTGTAGATAGTTGTCGCTGCCTCCGACGGCATGTACTACATTCTTCATCCAACCACGATCCTGCAGGGTCTGACTTCCCTTGCGAGCCATGGCCTCGTGTTCCTTAACTTTATCCAGGTAGTCCCCGATCTCCGATGAATGCACCACAGATAGTCTGCCAACCGGGATGGCAGCCACCGGCTCCGTTCCATCCGCCGCCAGCCAGTTATCCGACCCCGGACTGCCATATGTAGGTATCAGGGCTATAGAGGCCGTCGCCGGACGGAATTCATTCATCCTGAACTGATCATAGGTAAGCCCTTTTCCGACGAGGAACACCGCCCGCGGGCGGATGACGAAGCGGGCCCTTGCAAGACGCAGGAATTGCCGGATGGCCATAGGATGCTGCTTCACACCATAGGCGAACTGGTCGGTGATTTCTTCGATATCATAGACCCGGGCCTGAAATCCACCGCCGTCAGGCGAACTCCGATATCGGCGGTATTCTTCCAGGTAGTCAGTGCCCGATCCTCCGGCCAGACGCGGATGCGTGATGATCAGGAAATCACCCTGACGATCGGGCTTTGTATAATCAATGAAGTTCCTGACCTGCAACCTATCAATGATCCGGACAGAAGTCGCAGCCCTGCTCAGCAACACCAACTCGCGTGAGGATCCTGGTGGCAGTCTGAAACGGATCCTTCCAGCCATCTGTATGTCACCGACATACACGCTGCGCTCAGTCCTGTCAAAGAGCACGGGAGCCATATCTCCATGCTTAAACCCTTCGATCTCCAAATAATGGCCTTGGGAAGAGGCCGGGAGACTGAATTAAAAACGATCCTGCCCACCGAAATGA
The DNA here is from genome assembly GCA_903959965.1 of uncultured bacterium. Taxonomy (GTDB): domain Bacteria; phylum Bacteroidota; class Bacteroidia; order Chitinophagales; family Chitinophagaceae; genus Pollutibacter. The sequence goes on along the minus strand of CAJBZC010000115.1, from coordinate 3,477 downwards.
AAACGCCGAGGGTATGTAATGCTTGCCGCATGCACCATCATGTGATCTGATGCCACCGTGCTGGCATTGGCTACCGTCAGCACATCGGTTGACTTTCCCAATACGGATCGGGGGATATTTCCGATGAAAACACGGCCCTCGCGCCCCGAAAAAGCATGTGCGCCGATTTCTGAACCATTCAGCAGCAGGCGGAGTGTACGTGCATTGGCAGCATTTCCAAAGACAGAAAGACGGTAAACCGGCTCCGGGCCGTCTGACGCCATCTGGAGCGCCCCCATATCCTGCACCAGCGGAGATGCGGGCAGGATATCCTGAGAAGCCCAACCCTCCCCGGCTTCAAAAGATGAAGAATAAACGGTGAGCCCAAGGTTGACCCCAAATCCGGGATGCATTCGATTTCTGAATAAATGCTCTTGCGTATGGATGAAATACGGTTCCGGAGGCAGGTTGTTCCCTGTCAGATTATTGACGCCGGGGAAGTATCTCAATGACTGACCGGAAGGATCGATCGTCAGAAAATAGGCTGCAGTATCCGTAAACAGACTGATCTTGTCAGAAGGCTGAAGCTGGCCTGTGTACAGGCCCTTGTCCAGACTTCCATCGTTGGGTTCTCCGTAGAACTCTATATAGTCGGCACTTCCAAGCACCCCCGTCTGCCTGGAAACCAGCAGCGGCACCTGCCTGCCCATGCTCCAGAGTTGAAATTGCTCGGCAGGAACGGAACCAAGACCGACCGCGGCAAGGGTGGCTTGGGGTATTCTGTGAAGACCGGCCTCCCCAACCTTGAAGCGGTAATAGGTTCGTGCATGATCAATCCATTCATGGTCGAACTGAGCCCTGCCGACCAACCCAAAAGTCAGCAGCAAGGAGATCAGGAGGCCTGTGTACAGGTTGCTGCGCGTCATCAACGGATCGGATTACGATTCAATCGCCCGATAGGTACCCGGAGCGAGAAGATGTGAGAATAGAGTGGATTGGACTGGTTCGCCAGGTTGCTGAAGGCATAATCGACACTGAAACCGGACCAACGGAAGCCGGCGCCCAGAGAAGGCTGGAAAATCCAGGTCTTACGGATATTCAGGGTATCCCCGTCCCGAAGCCCCTGTTGGAAATTAGAGATGCCGGCCCGAAGCATAATAACTTCCTTGTAACCTGCTTCGATGCCCAAACGCGGATCGATGCTGACGGGCTGCCCGCTCAACAGTACGTTCCTTTTTCCATCAAAGGTGAAGTCGAGGTCAAGCTCGGGCGTCAGTCGGAAACGCTCACCGACCCTGAAGTCCCGGGCAAATCCAAGAATAAGCCGGGGAGCGGTGAGTTCTGTGGACTTCACCGGAATTTCATTCTTCGTCAAATACAGCACTTCCTTTTCCCGTTCCGTGAAGGAAAAGGACCAGGCATTAAAAGTGGTGGTGACATCTCTGAGCGTCGCACCCAATCGCCAATCATGCCAGCGCACTTTCAAACCGGCATCCAGACCGAACCCCCAGGCCCTGGCAAAACTGCCGACACTTCGATGAATGACCTTGGCATTGACCCCAAAAGAGATGGAACGGTGTTCCTCGTCCACCAGCCGCTGTGAATAGGACATCAGAAACGCATAATCCGCAGAGGAGAAGGAACGAATATTATTATAGTTGACGGTTCCGTCGGGTTCTACCAGATAGAGCGTGTTGGGGATGTCGTCTATGGCAAACCTCAGTAAGGTCAATCCCAATACTCTTTTTCCGTCTGTCCCGGGAAGTGCTGCCGCAACATAATCATATTTTCCAATGCCGGAAAAATATCCCGCATGCATCAGATGAAGGAGCGGACGATCCTTCACGTCCATGAGGCCGGCGGGGTTCCAGTATCCGGCGGTTCCGTCATCGACGATCGCCACCTGGGCGCCCCCCATGGCCAGTCCCCTGGCCCCTGCACCGATGTTGAGGAATTCGTTGGAGTATTTACGAAACTGGGCCTTCACGTCCCCTGAGAGGAAGGCGATCAGGGCCGGCAGGCAGACGATGATCCGGATGGATGTGGTCATACGTATAGGATATCAGTGGGCCGGTCAGTGGATTCCGGCAGATAAAATTAAACGATTTATTCGCACGGGTATCGACCGGAGCTTCCAATCTGTGAGAACGTGCCAGGCTTCGCGTTATTGCGCATGGGGAAAACCTCGCTCCTTCTTACCTTCGCGCAAAATCTCTCCCCGGATGAATCTTGTCGAAGAGCTCAGATGGCGGGGCATGTTGCAAGACATCATGCCCGGCACCGAAGAACAGCTGAACCGCGAAATGACCACCGGCTACGTGGGCTTCGATCCCACCGCCGAAAGCCTGCATATCGGCAGCCTGGTGCCCATCCTGCTGCTGTTGCACCTGCAGCGGGCAGGTCATAAGCCCATAGCACTGGTAGGCGGTGCCACGGGTATGGTCGGAGACCCCAGTGGAAAGAGTGAGGAACGCAACTTGCTGGACGAGGAGACACTACAGCGGAACATCAGGGGCATCCGCGGACAGCTGGAAAAATACCTGGATTTCACCCCGGGACGCCCGAATGCCGCGGAACTGGTCAATAACTACGATTGGTTCAAGGGACTTGGATTCATTGATTTCCTCAGGGATGTCGGCAAGCACATCACGGTAAACTACATGATGTCCAAGGACAGCGTCCGCAAACGCATCGAAGGGGAGACTGGCATCAGTTACACCGAATTCGCCTATCAGCTCATGCAAGGGTACGATTACTACTGGCTGCATGTTCACAAGGGCTGCAAGCTGCAGATGGGCGGCAGCGATCAGTGGGGTAACATCACCACCGGCACAGAACTCATCCGTCGGAAATCAGGGGGCGATGCCTTTGCCTTCACCTGCCCCTTGATCAAGAAGTCCGACGGAGGTAAATTTGGCAAAACCGAAAAAGGTAATGTTTGGCTGGATCCCGTCCGCACCTCTCCCTATCAATTCTATCAGTTCTGGCTGAATGCCGCAGATGAGGATGCTGTCCAATGGATCCGGATCTTCACGCTGATGCCCATGGACGAAATTCAGGCCCTCACAGATGGTCATGCGGCAGATCCAGGTGCCCGGCAACTCCAAAAAAGATTGGCACAGGAAGTCACCACCTTTGTACATGGCGAGGAAGAGTGCAAGTCGGCCATGCTTACCACAGAAAAACTCTTCGCCGGCGACGCGGCCGATAATATCCGAACGATGAGCGAATCGGAGATCCTGGCTTCCATGGAAGGGGTTCCGACGTCCTCCATGGGCATGGCAGAGCTCGAAACCGGAATCGATATCGTAAGTTTTCTGGCATCCACCGGCATTTTCCCCAGTAAGGGGGAAGCACGCAAGACCGTCCAGGGCGGCGGGGTCTCCGTCAACCGGGAGAAAATTTCAGATATTTCCAGGAAGATCGACGCGACAGATCTGCTGGCAGGGAAATACATCCTCGTCACCAAAGGGAAGAAACATCATCATCTGGTGTTGG
>CAJBZC010000114.1 GCA_903959965.1 uncultured bacterium | reverse complement strand
GACCTATCCGTGATTTTCGCTACCGAATTCACCCGTTTGCTCGGAAAATTCGCGTATTGCCCCTCCCGGGAAGACCTGGCTCAACAGGCTGGAGCGCTGATCAAGGAAAAGGGTTGGTCAAAAATCTATTGCAAGGAAGCACCGCTGGTTAAGATGTTCGACCTCATGGGTCTATCGGATTTTCATTACACGGATGACTTATCCGACTGCGATGTATCCTTTACCGGTTGTGAGGCTTTGGTAGCCCGAACGGGTACCATCGTACTCAGTGCAGCCCTTCCCCATGGAAGGACCGCCAGCGTATATGCGCCGGTGCATGTGTGCATTGCCCTCACTTCCCAATTAACCTATGACATCTCAGACGCCCTCGGTATGGTCAGAAAACGTTACCATGGCGAAATCCCTTCCGTCATCAGTTTTGCAACAGGCCCGAGCCGGACAGCGGACATAGAAAAGACACTGGTTGTTGGGGTACACGGTCCCCGTGAAGTGTACTGTCTGCTGGTGGAAGATGGACTCCCACTTTGACCTGATCAGTACACGGACAGATAACTTTTCCCGCCATCATGGACATTCCCGCCGGAAAAAAAGTCTATTTCCTCTCCGATTTTCACCTCGGAGCTCCCGACAAGAAGCAAAGCCTCGTCAGGGAACGCAAAATTGTCCGTTTTCTTGAATCCGCTCGTGCGGATGCCGCCATGATTTTTATACTGGGCGACATGTTTGATTTCTGGTTTGAATATCGGAAGGTGGTCCCTAAAGGGTATGTGCGGATCCTCGGAAAACTCGCGGATATTACCGATAGCGGGATCCCGGTACACTTTTTCATAGGCAACCACGACATGTGGATGAGCGGTTATTTTGAACATGAACTGAATATCCCTGTGTTCGACGAACCCAGAGACTACCTGTTTAATGGTTTTCGCTTTCATATTGGCCATGGTGATGGCCTGGGCCCCGGGGACCATGGATATAAATTCTTAAAAAAGGTATTTCGAAATCCGGTCTGCCGGTGGCTGTTCGGGATCCTGCCTCCGGCCATTGGCATCGGAGTGGCAGATCATTTCAGCAGGCGCAGCAGAGCCCTGACAGGTCACGCTGATGACGAGTTCCTGGGTGAGCAGCGGGAATGGCTGGTGACCTATTGCAAGGATGTGCTCCGGGAGAAGCAGGTGGCATACTTCATTTTTGGGCATCGACATCTGCCGATCGACTTTACCCTGACCCCACAAAGCAGGTACATTAACCTCGGAGATTGGATCAGATACGACACCTATGCCGTATTCGACGGCGAAAACCTTTCATTGCTTAGCTATGAAACTTAATATCCTCCTGTTTATGATGATCTCTTCGGTCATGATCTTGCGGCAGGCCAATGCCCAAGAGCGACCACAGCGCATCATTTCGGGGGATTTTAAACGCTTTGATGTCGACAATCTGGGCAATCTTTATGTCATCACCCGCAGCAATCAATTGAGGAAATATTCACCTGAGGGCGACTCGGTCGGTGTCTTCAACGATTTTGTCAGATATGGAAGACTCAGAAACCTGGATGTGTCAAATCCGATGCGCATTGTGCTGTTCTATCCGGATTTTGGAACGATCCTCTTGCTGGACCGGATGCTGAAGCCGATTGAGGCCATCGATCTGCGGAGATTATCTATGATTCAGGTAAGTGCTGTTGCAACATCCTACGACAATCACTGCTGGTTATATGATGACCAGGAGGCACGGCTCCGGAAGATTGATGTTCAGGGCAGGCTGCTGTTGGAAAGCCCGGATCTTCGGATGATCATGGATGAAGTCCCGCATCCTTCGTTTCTTTCAGATCAACAGGGAACTGTGTCTATGTACGATACGGCCAGGGGACTTTACATATTCGATCTCTATGGAGCCTTTCAGCAACGAATCCCGCTGTTGGGATGCTCGGATGTGAGGGTGACCGGCAGGTCTTTTGAGGGCATATGCAACGGTCAGATCATGAGTTACGATCTGAAAACCGGTCGAATGATCAAATGGCCTTTGTCTTTCGATTCCACCGATATAAGACAGATTATTTTTCAGCCTGCGGGCTTGTATGCCATAGACAACAATGGGATAATACGTCTCCCTCGTAATGCCAGCCGAAATCAATGATTATCCTGTATACGCTCGATTTGTAGTCCGTTCCGCATTTCGACTAGGAACTGACGAATCCGTTGAAGCGTTTCAATTGTCTCGAACTTCTCTTTCATTTTTCCCGCATTCCTCATGTATTCACGCGCGCCTTCGATGGTATATTTCTTTTCCTTGAGCAGGTGGTGGATCAGTTGCAGACTTTTGATGTCGTCAGGTCGAAAAAAACGGTCTCCCTTTCTGTTCTTTCGCAGTTTCAACATGTCGAATTCAGATTCCCAGTATCTCAACAGGGATGCTTTCACATTGAACATAGTGGCCACCTCCCCGATGCTGTAATATTGACGTGCATTGAGTTGCTCGTCCGCGGGCACACCTGCTCCTGCGTTGTCGATCACAGCTTCCTTTGAAACCTTTTTGCGACGCATTGAGGCTTGTATGCTTTGCACTACTGTTTCGGGGGCAGGCAATGGGTCGGGCATAGACGGAACCACAGTTTCCTGACGGGATACCTGGACATCCGACAGATATTTCTCGTCGATATCTGCACTCGTGCTGTCAGTAGTGGCAGGGATGTCTATGCTGGATTCCGATAATAATCTTGTACTGTTCTTAAGCGCATCAACTGCCTCTGTGTTTGAATGGGCCTCTTTTTCCCATTCCGGATCAGCCATGATCACCTTGGGAGGCATGAGCGGTCTGGTTCTTCGCAACGAGGCTTCGGATATTTCAGGCCGAATCTTCTCCTGTTCTACTAATACCGGGGTGACAGGTGTCGAAGCGTCTGGCACGGGAGGTATCGGCAGGTTGGAAGAAGTATTAACCGTTTCCGCAGTGGTTGTAACCCCGGCATCCGATGCTTTAACGGCAATGGCTGCAGGTTCGATCAGATCTGAGGGTATTTCCGTCTGAATATATCTGGGGCGGGGTTCCTGAGCCGTATTTCGGTTGGAGATGAGGCCTGCCATCAATATTTCGGGCCCGGGAGGTTTGGCGGCGAGGGGTGGATCGGCAGGGATCTCTGTCTGAATGTAATATCTGCGTCCTTTTTCTGCCCTGCTTTCTTCTGGAATTTCCGGGGCGGATCTTGAGATCAGTGACTGGATTTTGTTCGACTCTCTCTGCGCATCGGATAGTTCTGATGCCGCTGAAGGATCTGAAGCCGATGGCTGATCAAGCTTTTCGGTCGGATTTAATGGTTCAGGGTGTTCGACTGCTTGGTGGATGATGTTTTCGGGCTCGGATTCAACAAGGTTAGCGGGATCATTCTGAAGAACTTCCTTAGTTTGATCTTTTTGTGCATCTTCCTGTGCCGCCCATGCTCGGGAAGGTTCCGGGAACGCGTCCTCAGGCAGTCCCATGCTTAATTGTGCCTGGGTCGGCTGGGTTGAGGAGCCGGTATTGCCGGATCTTGCAGTGGATTTTTTTTCAGTCCGCTGTGAAGGGGTCGACGGTTTTTCCGGCGCGGGTAAGTCACCAAACAGGTCCAATTGTGTGAACATCGCGCAGGCAAATTAGGCAAACGCCGTTGATGGGTTGTCAAAACTTTTCAACAGTCGCCCGGGATTGCGGGCATTATGATCTAATCAGTCGAAGGACTGGTTGCCGGATGCAGCCATCTTCAGCATTTGCTGGAACTGTTCGGGCGAGAGATCGTTGTAGAAGAAGTAAACGGGATCAAGGTGTTTCCCATATTTCTTGACTTCGTAATGCACGTGCGGTCCGGTAGATTTTCCGGTGTTTCCGACCCAACCTATGACTTCACCACGCTTCACGTAGGTACCGGGTTTCACCTTGATCCTGTACATATGACCGTACAAGGTCTCGTAACCGAAACCGTGGTTTATAATGACGTGATTGCCATATCCGTTACCCAGGTTTCCAGCCGTGGCTATCCGACCGTCAGCGGTGGCAAAGATGGGCGTACCCTGGGGAGCGGAGAAGTCAAGGCCAGGGTGAAACTTGATGGTTTTGTAGACCGGATCGATGCGTTGCCCGAATCCTGAAGCGATGCGTTTCATGTTTCGGTTGTCGATGGGTTGGATGGCAGGTGTGGAAGACAGCAGCTTTTCCTTGTTTTTGATCATCCCTTCAATGTCCACATAGGACTTTTCCTGGAATTTCATCCTGCTGACGATGTTCGTCAGGGTTTTGTTGAGCGAGTGTGCCAGCTGGTTTTCATCCATGGATGATACCAGTCTGATCTCTTGCGCCATTTCTAACTCTTTGGAACGGGCGCTATCAGGTACAGGGTTGGCTTCGAAGATGGTTCGGTACACATCGTTGTCTCTGCTTTCAAGCTCCCGCATCTGCTTGTCGATCTTCTTGACCTTGCCGTTCAGAACTTGGAAGTCCTGGAGTGCCCTTTCGTACTGCATGCGCATGATGCGCTCCTTGGGTGAGTCGAGGTATTTAAAGGCGAAGGCGACGATGAGAAGCCCCGTTACGGAGGCGGTGGCAACGAAGCCAAGCACACGAAGAACCACCACCTTGAAGGGTACGTCCAACCGCTCGTATCGGAGGGTGCTCGGATTGTAATAATATTTTACCTTCTTCATGTCACTGGGAAAGTCCCGCAATAAGCAATGCCTTTCCCGTGAGAAACGCCAAATCGCTTAATTTTGTATTCAATGCGGGCAAATATAGACCATGCAGCAAAAATCGGCCCATTTTTAACAACACACTCTTCCATGACTTCGGCTGACATCAGACAAAAATTCTTAGATTTTTTCGCTTCCAAGGGCCATCAAATCGTTCCTTCTGCCCCCATTGTGGTAAAAAATGACCCGACACTGCTGTTCACGAATGCGGGCATGAATCAGTTCAAGGACTATTTTTTGGGGAATCGTCAGCCTCCCTATCGTCGGGTGGCCGATACACAGAAATGCCTGCGGGTGAGTGGCAAGCACAACGACCTGGAGGAAGTGGGTGTGGACACCTATCACCACACGATGTTTGAAATGCTGGGCAACTGGAGTTTCGGAGATTATTTCAAGCGTGAAGCGATCGAATGGAGTTGGGAGTTACTGACCGAAGTCTATGGCATTCCCAAAGACAGATTGTATGCCACGGTTTTTGAAGGGGATCAAGCCGAAGGGATCCCCGCATCCAGCATTGCCCTGGAAGTTTGGCGTAAGATCCTGCCTTCTTCCCAGATCGTATTCGGAAATAAGAAGGATAATTTCTGGGAGATGGGAGACACGGGTCCTTGTGGACCCTGCAGTGAAATTCATGTGGATTGTCGTCCGGATGTGGAGCGCGCGGAAACACCTGGTCAACTGCTCGTCAACAAGGATCATCCCCAGGTGATAGAGATCTGGAACAATGTGTTCATTCAGTATAACCGGCTCAAGGACGGACGCCTCGAACCGTTGGCCAGCACACATGTGGATACGGGTATGGGTCTGGAGCGGCTGGTCCGTGTCTTGCAAGGCAAGTCGTCCAATTACGACACCGACCTTTTTACCGGTACGATATCCGCTACGGAAACCATAGCAGGTAAGCGCTATGGCGGTGGTGAAGGACGTCAGGATGTCGCCTTCCGGGTGATCTCCGATCACATCCGGGCCATCGCCTTCACCATTGCCGACGGGCAGCTCCCCTCCAACAATGGTGCAGGCTATGTCATCCGCAGGATCCTGCGCAGAGCGGTTCGTTATTATTATTCCTGGCTCGACTACAGGGCCCCTCTGTTATGTCAGCTGCTGCCCCAGTTGGCTGAGCAGTTCAGGGATGTTTTTCCGGAACTGAAGGCACAACTTGAATTTGTCTCCCGAGTAGTCAGGGAGGAGGAGGAATCTTTCCTGCGCACCCTTGAGAAGGGACTCCGGAAGATGGATGATATGCTGGAGCGTTCCGCTCCGGGCAGTGCCATTGAGGGTGCTGCGGCCTTTGAATTGTATGACACTTATGGCTTTCCTATCGACCTTACCCGCCTGATCGCGCAGGAGCATGGTTATTCGGTGGATGAGGAGGGTTTTGAAAGGGAGATGAAAGGGCAGAAGGACAGAAGCCGGGCCGCCACGGCCACAGATACGGAAGACTGGATCGTGGTTTCGGAGGATGAGGCTGGGGGCCAGCGTTTCGTAGGCTATGATCTGCTGCAAACGGAAGCAAAACTCTTGCGGTATCGCCGGGTGCGTGCCAAAGGAAAGGATTTTCATCAACTCATACTCGACCGCACACCTTTTTATGCGGAGAGTGGCGGCCAGACGGGTGATCAGGGCTGGATTCGCATCGGCGATCAGCAGATAGCTGTGACGGATACACGAAAAGAGAACGGGCTGACCATACATGTGGTTCAACATCTTCCTGAACACCTGGTAGCGGAGGCGGAAGCCTTTGTGGATACTCCACGCCGACGTGAAGTAGCGGCGCATCATACGGCCACCCACCTGCTGCATGCTGCCTTAAGAAAGGTGCTGGGCACGCACGTTGCACAGAAGGGATCGATGGTGCAACCAGACGGTCTAAGGTTTGACTTCTCACATTTCGCACGTATGAGCAATGAGGAGCTGGCCCAGGTGGAGGCGATCGTCAATGAGAAGATTCGGGAAAACATCCCTGTTGTCATCCGGGAGATGCCCCGGGAGGAAGCCATCGCTCAGGGGGCCATGGCCCTCTTTGGAGAAAAATATGCCGACATCGTTCGGGTCGTGACCATCGATCCAGCATTCTCGGTGGAGCTCTGCGGAGGCACGCATGCCGGTAGCACCGGCTCCCTCGGCTATTTTGCCATCCAGGCCGAATCTGCAGTGGCTGCGGGTGTCAGGAGGATAGAAGCGGTATGCGGACAGGCTGCGGCGGAATATGTTGCCGAGCACATGACCATGTTTGCAGAGGTTGGGGCCATGCTGAAGCAGCCCGGCGACATCGTCAGGGCTGTGATGGCGCTCCAGGAGGAGATTGCACAACTGCGCAGGCATTCGGAGCATTTGGAGTCGCGCATCCTGGTTGGCATCCGCAATGAGTTGCTGACCAGGGATGAGATCATCGAAGGTGTCACATTCATTGGCGCCACGGTTCAGGTATCGCAGGCAGATGCACTCAAGCGTCTGTGTTTCGATTTGCGGAACAATCTGAACGACCACCTGGTGGTGCTGACGGCCAATATTGGCGGCAAGCCACATGTCGCGGTGGGCATCTCTGATACCGTTGTTGCCGCCAGGGGACTGGATGCCGGCAAAATCATCAAGGAGGTGGTTGCTCCGTTGATACGGGGTGGTGGTGGCGGACAGAAGAACCTCGCCACCGCAGGCGGTCAGGATCCGAGCAGGCTTTCCGAGGTATCGGAACGGGTCAGGGCCCTGCTGCTCTGAGGTTGGTATACTTCATTATATGTGACATCTGTCAATCCATCTATCGGCGTCAAGGGGTACATTTGCTCCATGTCATCGATGCATCCCAGATACGAGGTCGTGATCGGACTGGAAGTTCATGCCCAGCTGCGCACGTCAAGCAAATTATTCTGCGGGGATTCCACCCGATTCGGTGCGGAACCGAATACCCAGGTTAGTCCGCTTACGCTTGCCCATCCCGGAACACTTCCCTACCTGAACAGGGAAGCCCTCGAGCATGCGCTAAGAATGGGGCTTGCCTGTGGATCCTCCATCTCGAGAAGGAGTTATTTCGCACGGAAGAACTATTTCTATCCGGATCTTCCCAAGGGGTATCAGATCTCTCAGCATCATGACCCGGTTTGTCTGGGAGGTTCGATTCATATCCAATTGTCAGACGGCATTTCGAAAGATATCCGGTTGACGAGGATTCATCTGGAGGAGGATGCGGGCAAGAGCATACATGATCAGGACCCGAGTCAGACCCTGCTGGACTATAACCGGGCGGGCACACCGCTGATAGAGATCGTCACGGAGCCGGACATCAGGTCTGCGGAGGAAGCATTTGTTTTCCTCACCGAGATCCGTAAACTGGTACGCTGGATCGGTGTGTGTGACGGAAACATGGAAGAGGGTAGTCTGAGATGTGATGCGAATATTTCTCTCAGGCTTCATGGGGACCCGCGTTTGGGCACCCGGGTGGAGGTCAAGAACCTCAACTCCATCCGTCATGTGCGCAGGGCCATCGAGATAGAGGTGGAGCGCCTGGCTGTCATATTGGACGCCGGTGCCATTGTCCGCCAGGAGACCCGGAGCTTTCAGGCATCGGATGAAACAACTTTTGCGATCAGAACGAAGGAGGATGCAGATGACTACAGGTATTTTCCGGAGCCGGATCTTCCTCCGTTTCATATCACGGAAGACTGGCTGGATCGTCTAATGTCTTCACTTCCATCATTGCCAGAGGTCATGATCGCCCGTTTCCAACACGAATACGGTCTTTCCGAATATGATGCCCGTCAATTATGTGAAGAAAAGGATCTCTGTGATTATTTTCTCAGTCATCTGCCAGCCACTGACCATGCCAAGCCTTTTGCCAACTGGTTGTTGGGGCCGGTTCGCTCCCTGATCAATGAACGGGGCGGTGAATGGGTTTTGTTGAATATCTCCCGGGATGAATGGGCAGATCTTTTGTTGCTGGTTTCATCAGGTCGCATTTCTTTTTCTTCGGCTTCCCAGCACTTGTTCCCCCGGATGATGTCGGCGGATGGGCGATTGCCTTCGGACATTGCAGCGGCTGAAGGTTTGTTGCAGGATGCCGGAGGGGATGAGATCGAAGGTTGGGTGGAACAGGCCATGCAATCGATGCCCGACAAGGTGCTGGAATACCGTAAAGGGAAAAAGGGACTGATTGGGCTGTTTATGGGAGAAGTCAAAAAACTGTCCCGTGGCAAGGCTGACCCCCGCAAAACCCAGGAAATACTACAAAAAAAATTAAACGCAGCATCATGAAATCAGCCAGCATCGCCCGTCCGCTTTTCTTTACCCTGACACTTGTCATGCTCTTGTCCTGCGGCAACAACGGAGACGGCATAGTTAGTATAGGGGGGACGATAAAGAATAATTCAGCGGAGCAGGATGTTTATCTTGATCTGGTGGAAGCGGGTGCGTCTCAGCTTAAAACCGTTGATACCGCCCGGGTCGGCAAGGGTGCATCAGCGTTTGAACTCGAGGGTGTTGCCATGGGGACTGACGACCTCTACCGGATTCGGATCGGAGGGGAAGGTCAATATATATTGATGGTGGCAGACCGATCAGACCTGAGGATTTCGTTGGATGCTGCCGCTCCCGGCACATATGAAACCAATTCTCCGGCGAGCAATTCACTCAGGAGTCTGCTCACCTCTTTCAACGATCGGGTGGGAAGCTTGTCTGTTCAGCGGGCTCAGCTGGACTCCATGCCTTCGGGAACTTCCGACAGCCTGAAACGGGCGGCAGAAGAGACTTACAATGCCGGTATCGGCAAACTGGAGGACTTCCTCATGGCCTATGCAGATACAGCCAAGAGTCCTACCGTAGCCTTGTATGCGATCGGTATGGGCAGGGATCAGATCAATATCGAGAAAATGAAGCCGGTGATGCTCAATCTTGCAAAGAGATTTTCCGATAATCAGCAGGTCACCACCCTCACTGGTCAGTTCTTCAGTTACCTGCAGGAGCAGGAGCGGAAAAACCAGAATGGAGGGGAGGCGCCTGATTTCACCCTGCCGGATCCTTCGGGGAAACAGGTGAGTCTGCATGATCTGCGTGGAAAGTATGTGCTGGTTGACTTCTGGGCCAGCTGGTGCGGTCCCTGCCGCGCAGAAAATCCAAATATTGTGGCCGCCTATCAAAAGTACAAGGATCGCAACTTCACGATTTTGGGTGTTTCGCTTGACCGTGACAGGGATGCCTGGTTACAGGCAATCAATGATGACCGGCTGACCTGGACGCATGTGAGCGATCTGAAATTCTGGGAGAGCAGCGTGGTGCCACTTTATCAGATCGAGGGCATTCCTTTTAATGTGTTGGTGGATCCGCAGGGCAGGATTGTGGCCAGCAATCTGCGTGGCGCTCAGTTGGAATCCACCCTGGCGACCACCCTTCGGTGACGTTTTTTTACTATTTATGCAGCGAACCCGTGATAAAAGCAGCCTGAAAGGGGTGGGGTATTCATTTTTTGATGATCCGACGTTGTTCTGGGAACAAAATGAATCATGCGCTTTTATGCTTTTGATGAATAATTTCCGAAAAAGACGCCAGATTGTTTAACAACATTCAAAAAAAATCACAGAATATCTATGAATACTTCAATTGATGTTGCTTAAATGTGCTTTATGCTAAATATTTCTTAATTTTCCCCGATAATTTTAAAACTACATTCCATGAAGAAATTATTATTTCTTGCCTTGGTGCTACCGTTTATGGTTCTGAGTGCACAGGCACAAAGGACCGTTACGGGCAAGGTGACGGATCCGGCCGGGGCTCCCTTGTCGGACATCACCGTGCAGGCCAAGGGCACGCAGGCTGCCACCAAGACGAACGGTGAGGGTTTCTTTTCCCTGGCAGTTCCTGCAGGTGTCAAAACGCTTGTTTTCTCCTCGGTGAATATGCTTGAGCGTCAGGTTGCACTGACGGGTCAGTCTGTCGTGAACCTGACGATGGAGCCCAATGTATCATCCTTTGACGCTGTTGTTGTGACTGTTCCTTATGGTACGGTCAAGAAGACGGCCTTCACAGGATCTGAGAACACCATTACGGCAGCCAGTCTCCAAAAGCAGCAGGTTACGAACGTAACTCGTGCGCTGGAGGGTCTTGTGCCTGGTATCATTGCCACCAACGGTGGTGGTGCGCCGGGATCTGGTGCCAGTGTGTTGATCCGCGGTGTCGGTTCTGTCAACGCTTCTTCCAGCCCGCTTTATGTACTCAATGGCGTTCCCTATGATGGTTCCATTTCGGCCATCGCCAGTGAAGACATCGAAGCGGTAACCGTTCTGAAGGATGCTGCTGCAGCAGCGCTCTACGGTTCTCGTGCTGCCAACGGAGTGATCATGATCACGACCAAGAAGGGCAAAAAAGGTCGTGCAGCTACAAATGTAACGATCCGTCAGGGTGTCATGAGCCGCGGTATTCCTGAATATGACCGCGTCAACACGCAGCAGTATTACGAAATGTTCTGGGAATCCTATCGCAATTCCTTCCTGGCCCAGGGCCAGACGCCTGCCGCCGCCGGTGTCAGCGCCTCGAACCTGGTAGCCAGCCCCAACGGCCTGGTGTACAATGCTTATAATGTACCGGCTGCCCAGCTTATTGATCCGGCTACCGGCAAGCTGAATGGCGCTGCACAACAACTTTGGAACGAGCCTTGGGAAAAGTATCTGTTCCGTAACGCGAACAGGACCAACGTCAACATCAACCTTTCCGGTGCTTCTGACAAAACCAACTACTACCTGTCTGCAGGTTATCTGAATGAGGATGGTATTGCCAAGTTTTCCGGATATCGTCGTTACAACATGCGCCTCAACCTGGATGCTGCCGCTACCGATTGGATGACGGTGGGTGTGAACATGGATGGTGCTGTTGCCAACCGCGACGATGTTCCTTCCGGTGGTACGGCTACGACCAACCCATTCTACTATTCCCGCCAGATGGGACCGATCTATCCGGTCTATCAGTACAACCCGACCAATGGTCAGCGCGTGATGGATCCCGTGACCGGAAAGCCTATGTTGGACTGGGGTGTTCCCGAGCAAATGGGAACCCGTCCTTATGCCGGCCGTTCGAACCTGCTGGGTTCCCTTGATCTTGATGATCGTTCCAGTGTGATCCTGAATGGTAACATGAACGCATACAGTGAGATCAAATTCCTGAAGGATTTCTCCTTCAAGAATACCATCGGTATCAATCTTTATAATTCCAACAGCACCAGCTATCAGAACAACCAGTATGGTGATGCGGCTCCGACGCCGGGTCTGAATGACGGTGGTCGTTCTACCAAATCCTTCGACCGTTCTTTGTCGCTGACCGCTAACCAGGTGTTGTCGTGGAATCACTCCTTTGACAAGCACAACGTACGCGCACTGGCAGGTCACGAGAATTATCTCTATCGTTATAGCTATGTATCTGCGAACTCTTCCGGCTTCACCTTCCCAGGTCAGACGGAGATCGTAAATGGTACGCGTCCGTTCGGCAACCCAACCTCGAATACCGACAATCATCGGATTGAGAGTTATTTCGCCAACGTAAACTATGACTTCGATCAGACCTATCTTCTGTCGGGCAGCTTCCGTACGGATGGTTCTTCCCGTTTCCGTGATGCAGTCCGTTGGGGTCAGTTCTATTCTGTTGGTGCAGGTGTTCGTCTGACAGAACTTGGATTCATGAAGGGTATTTCCTGGTTGAATGAATTGAAGCTGAAGGGCTCTTATGGTGAGCAGGGCAACGAAAGCATTGGTTTGTACTACCCCTATGTGAATTGGTATTATGCCAGCGGAAACGGAACCTACATTCCGCCTTCCCGCCCGGCCAATGAAAACCTGCTATGGGAAACGAACAAGACAGCCAACATCGGTGTTGATTTTGAGATGTTCAAGCGTCGTCTCCAAGGTACGATCGAAGTGTTCAACAAGCAGTCGGACAACCTGTTGTTTGATGTGCCCCTGCCCATCTCCACAGGCTATGGTTCCGTATGGCAGAACATCGGTTCCATGCGTAACTACGGTATTGAACTTCAATTGGGTTACACCATCGTCAACAATAAGAACTTCAGCTGGCGTGCAGATCTGAACCTCACCAGTTTCAAGAACGAGATCACCAAACTTCCGCCGAACCAGCGTGAGAAGGGTATCGTGAGTGGCACCAAGAAGCTGATGGAAGGCAAGGGTATTTTTGACTTCTGGCTGCGTGAGTTCGCCGGTGTCGACGCCTCCAATGGTGACGCCCTTTATTACAAGGATGTACTTGGTACCGACGGCAAGCCTACAGGAGAGCGCGTGTTGACCAATGTATACAACAACGCGACCTTCTACTTCTTCGGATCCTCGTTGCCCAAGTTCTCCGGTGGCTTGACGAATTCGCTCCGCATGGGTAAATTTGATCTGTCTTTCCTGACGGTATTTGGTTATGGTGGCAGTTTCTATGATGGCAACTATGCCGGCATCATGCACCGTGGCAGCCCGGGCACACACTGGCATACCGATATCCTGAAGCGTTGGCAGAAGCCTGGTGATGTCACCGTGGTTCCACGTCTGCAGAATGCCATTGCCGGACAGGATGGTACTTCCACCCGCTTCCTGATGGATGGTTCTTACCTGAATGTCAAGAACATCACCCTGAGCTACACAATGCCTCGCCTCACGGCTGAGCGTCTGTTCCTGACAGGGGCACAGATCTTCGTGAATGTGGACAATGCTTATCTGTTTACCGGTAAGCGCGGAATGGATCCCCAGCGTTCATTCGGTGGTACGTCCGACGCTTCATATACACCGTTCCGTACATTTACCATCGGAGCCAACCTGAGTTTAAAGTAATAACAAACCTCAAATACGAAGACTATGAATAAAAGAATCCTGATAATGGCATCTCTGACGGGTCTTATAGCCCTCGGAGGATGTAAGAAGGACTATCTGGAAACGGTTCCGCAGAATGCCGTTTCAGAGGCCCAGATCTTCAGTGATATCTCCGCTGTGAATGCCACGGTGGAAGGACTTTACAAGGAGATGTTCACCTTCGCCGTAGGCGGGGGCAGCCACTCCGACTACGGTCAGAAATCCATCGATCTGTCCCTGGATCTGATGGGCAACGATATGGTTGTGCATACCCAGGGTTACAGCTGGTACAACACCACTTACCAGTACACGCATTTTGGATTGGCCACGGGTGGTCAAATGCCTGATTTTGTCTGGTATCGTTACTACGATATGATCAAGCAAGCCAACAAGCTGTACAATTTTGTGGATGGTGTGAAGAATGCCTCTGCTACCCAGAAAGAGTCCATCAAAGGGCAGGCATTGGGTATTCGTGCTTATTGCTACTATTACCTTGTGAATCTTTATCAGCAGACCTACAAGGGTAATGAGAGTGCCAAAGGCATTCCCATCTATACTAAGGACACGACGGGCGGTAAAGCTCGCGGAACAGTTCAGGATGTCTATACCCGCATGATCGCAGACCTCACAGAGGCTGAGACGCTGCTGAACGGCAAGACTCGCTCTACGAAGAACTACATGGATGTGAGTGTGGTCAGGGGTATCCGTGCAAGGGTTGCATTGGCTCAGGAAGATTGGGCAAACGCTTCCAAGTATGCCAACCTGGCCAAGGCAGGTTATACCCTGATGACTTCGGCTCAGTACACGGCCCGCAGCGCCTTCTCTTCCATCACCAATCCGGAATGGATGTGGGGTTCTATCATCCCGGCTGCTGAGGCAACGATCTACGCTTCATTCTTCTCTCATATAGATCCCAATGTTGGTGGTTATGCAGCACTGGGTCAGCAAAAGAAGATAACGAAGGATCTGTACGACCAGATTCCGACCGGTGACGTGCGCAAGACCGTTTTCCGCACCCCGGGTACTGGTACCACTACGATCCCTGATTATTGCCAGCTGAAGCATCAGGTTCCCGATCTGTCCAATCGCTGGCAGGCTGATTACCTCTATATGAGGGCTTCAGAAATGTTTCTGATCGAAGCTGAAGCCCTGGCTCGTCAGGCTAACGATGCAGGTGCACGCACCGTATTGGAAGCACTTGTAAAAGTTCGTAATCCGGCTTACTCTGCCGGTACGCGCAGCGGTGCTGCCCTTGTTTCTGAAATCCTCCTGCAGCGTCGCATTGAACTTTGGGGCGAAGGTTTCGGTCTGCTTGACATCAAGCGTCTGAAATTAGGCTTGAACAGACCGACAGGTGCTGGCAACCATGGTGCACCAAACTTCAACCCTGTTGTTTATACAACCAGTCCTGCCGATAACCGATTCCTGATGCGTATCCCGCAGCGTGAACTGGACAATAATGCCAGCATGACGCCGGCAGATCAGAATCCGGAATAATCCCAATGGATAAAACAAACAGACCATGAAGCAACTATCAATAAGCATACTTACCCTGGCAGTGCTTGCTGGATTCAGTTCCTGCCAAAAGAACAATATGGCCGTGGATACGGATCTTGTACCGGCTTCCGCTGCCAAGTTCAATACGTCCGTTCTGCAAAGCACTTATTATGTGCGTGCATCCGCCGTTCCTTTCAGTCTTCCCGTCGGTGTAACCACGGTATCTGACAAGGCACGTGTCATCAACCTGACCTATGCATCCAGTACCGGAGCAGCGGCAGGGGTGCAGTATAATGGACCCGCAACCATCACCATACCTGCAGGTAAGGCGCTGGATACATTGAAGATCACCGGTCTTTTCGCAGGATATCCGCTGGCTACGCGGGTTGACACACTGCGTGTTACTGTCGGTGGTGGTGATGTTCCCAAGAACGATTACAACAACACCTACACGATCATCATGCGTAAGCTGTGTGACGTGAGCCTGACCAGCCTCGCAGGGAACTATACTAAAACGCGTGAGTATAACAACACGGGGGCTCTTGCTTACGGACCATACACCACCCAGGTACACAGTCTGACCGCCACCAGTGCTACCACTGCTACCGGTAAGATCAGGAACGTGTATGATTGGGATTGGGCTGACCTCACTGTCAACCTGGATTGGACGGATCCGATCAATCCGAAGGCTACCATCCCCCAGCAGCAAACTTTTGGCAGTGATGCATATTTCGTGAGAAGCGCTGCAGGAAAGCCTAACGCGTTCTCTGCTTGCGATAATACGATCACCATCACGCTTGACTTCCTGAATGCGGCCGGTGCCGTTACTTATGCAGGTTATCAGGTTCAGCTGGTTAAGTAATATCATAACTGATACAACATGCAAATGGCCGCTCTGTCAAAGAGCGGCCATTTGCTTTTTAAATATGACATGAGTCGAGGTCAACACAAATATCCAATCCTCATGAAAATTTACAGACAGGCCGGCTATAGTGTGCGCATTGTCTGCACTGCAATGGGAAATACAAGCGTATTCCCAACGGGTATCATGGATAACTTCTGTAGGTTGAGCCTTGATGGAATCTCTGCTGACTTTGTTATCTCTAACCCTTGTTGATTGAATAACGCGGTGTGTTATCGAAAGCCATCAGCAGTACAGGAAGTAGTACGAGGTTGGTTACTGTCGCCGTGAACAAAGTCAAAGATGTCAGCCAGCCCAGTGCTTGTGTACCTCCAAAACCGCTGAAGACGAAGATGATGAATCCGGCAATCAATACCAGCGATGTATAAATGATGCTGATCCCTGTCTGTCGGATCGTGTTCATGACGGTCTCGCGAACATTGCCCTTCTGAAGCGGCAATTCCTGTTTATAATTCACAAGAAAACGGATGGTCACATCGATGGCGATCCCCAAAGCCACACTAAATACCAATACAGTTGAAGGTTTAAGTGGGATATTCATCCAACCCATCACGCCCGCCGTCATGACCAGGGGGATGATGTTGGGGATGAGTGAGCAAACCAGGATCCTGAGTGAGCGGAACAGATATAGCATGCTGGCTGAGATCAGCAGGAATGCCCAGAATATACTTTCCCATAGCCCGTTTATGATGAACCGGCTGCCTTCCAGGAAAGTCACGCTGGTACCCGTGAAGGATACCGTGTATTTCGAAGTATCGAACAGGCGGTTTGTAACCGTTTTCAGGGAATCGAGAATCATTGGCAGTCTTCTGCTTCCTACATCCGCCATATTGATCGATATACGAGTTACCTGTCTGTTGCTGTCGATGAAGGATTTCATGATGCGTTCAAAGCCGACGTTTGTCGTATTTCCATTGGCTTTAGAAGGGCGTAGATATTCTCCGACAAAGGCTCCGTCAAAGGCATTGGGCAACACGTAATTGTTGCTGTCGCCGTCATAGAAACCCTGTTTTGCAAATTTCAAACCTTCCGCCAGGGAAAGCGGACGCGCCATGTCCGGTCTCCGAGTGATGTAAGCCGAAAAAGAGTCTATCTGTTCGAAAACAGTCAGCGCACGCATCCCGGAAAGTCCGTTCTTTTTTCGGCTGTCCACTACGATCTCAAGCGGAATGACCCCTTTGAAATGCGTCTCGAAGAATTTCAGGTCACTGAACACCTGGTCTTCCTCGGGCAGATCATCCACTACAAAGCCTTCAGATCTTAGTCTGAAGATTCCTGCAACGGAAAACAGGACAAGGGCAATGGTGATGGCATAGACCCACTTTGTGTGAGCGAATACCCATCTTTCTATCCTGGTCAGGATGGAGGTCAGCCAGGGATTGGTGAGATATCTAGTATGCTTTTCTTTCGGAATGGGCAGATAGCTGAGTACGGCCGGGATAACGATGAGGGATATGAAAAATAAGGCCATGATGTTGATGCCAGCCACGATGCCAAATTCCTTCAGGATCACACTGCTGGTGAGCGCGAATACCCCAAAACCGATAGCAGCTGCGATATTGCAGAACAGGGTGACGATGCCCATCTTCCCCACCATCTCCACCAGGGCCTTGCGTTGATCCGTCTTGTTGATGTAGGAAGTATGATACTTGTTCAGGAAATAGATGCAGTTGGGAATCCCGATCACCACGATCAGCGGCGGTATGAGCGCGGAAAGCAACGTGATCTTGAAACCGAAGAGATGTAAGGTCCCCATACTCCATATGACCCCCATGATCACAACCGACAAGGATAACACGGTAGTGCTGAATGATCGGAAGAAAAGCAACAGTATCAGTGCGGAAAACAGGATGGACCCCAGCAGGAACAATCGCATCTCCGCATTGATTCGGGTGGTCATATAGGTTCTGATGTGCGGAAGCCCGCTGTATCTCAGTTTGATACCTGTTTCCCGCTCAAAAGCAGCAGTTGCCGTCTCGATATCTGCGACCACCGTATCCCTTGTCTTGCTGTTCAGTACATTTTT
The DNA here is from genome assembly GCA_903959965.1 of uncultured bacterium. GTDB lineage: Bacteria > Bacteroidota > Bacteroidia > Chitinophagales > Chitinophagaceae > Pollutibacter. The sequence goes on along the minus strand of CAJBZC010000114.1, from coordinate 14,390 downwards.
TGAAATGCTCACGCCCAGCAGATAGGTTCCGGACTCGGGATTGTACATCAGGCCTCTGTAAAAAGGGAGATTTTCAAAAACCGTGCGTGCACTGTCCATTTCAAACTGATTCGACGCTCGTGCCGGGAATATCCGCACAGCCATCAGTCGCCCGGTACCTTCATTTTTCACCAGATTTATGGCGGAAACGGGACTGAGTACATCGTCTACACCACGAATCCGCTTTATTGAATCATGCAGTGCACTGAATCGGTTGAAGGTTTTCCATTCAAATAGTTTCTTGGTCTGGAATCCTACTGCCAAAATGTTGCCATCTTCACCAAACTTTTCTTTGAAAGACAAGTAAGACTGGTACTGCGGGTGGTCGGTGGGTATGGCTCTGATGAAGTCATAACTCATTTTCACCTGTGCGGCGTAGTACGCCATGATGCCGGTTATGCCTACGATACTAAGAAGTAGGGCGAGACGATAGCGCAGTACGGCTTCACCGATTTTTTGCCACATATCAGCTGTATTTCATTTCGCTCACAAAGGAACGTAATTTAATCATGCGATCAGGAGTGGCTATGGAAACCCATGCTTGTGATCCATTGAAATTCACATCCTGATCATGTGGCCGCCTCCTTTTTCGATATTTTTACATGGTGAATCTCCGAAGCCTGATCATTCTGAGCCTTTCAATGCATGTCTGCAGCCTGCATGCTCAGGAACTTCCTCCCATCGGTGCATGGAGGGAGCATCTCCCTTTCAACAATGCGCTCCAGGTGGCTATGGCCGGCAATGAGGTCCTTTGTGCCACACCCTACGGATTTTTTCGCTATGACACCCAGGAAGCATCATTCGACCGGTTGACCAAGATCAATGGATTGAGTGAGTTAAGGGTCCGGAAAATGGCTTGTGAGTCAACGGGAAAGCGGATCGTATTGGTCTATGAGAACGGGAATGTGGATCTGATCGATGGGAACAGGGTTCGGAATATCCCGGATCTGATGCTGAGTTCGGTTCCAGGTGATAAGACCTGTCATCACGTAGCATGGCAGGGTAACGAGATCATGTTGGCAACCGGGCTGGGTATCGTCGTATTGAATCCCGACAGACGTGAAGTGAAGGATACCTGGCGTCCTTCGACAACCGGGGGAAATATTGCAGTCTATGACCTCTTGAGGACGAGCGACAGCATCTTCGCAGCTACAGCTGAAGGTTTGAAAGCAGCTCCTGCCAACGGAGTAAATCTGGCTGATCATCGTCAATGGAGGACGGTCGGGGCACCTGGCTTTCCGTCCGGAGCTGTAAGGTTTGTGGATTTGATCGATCAGACGCTCGTCGCCGTCGTCCGGGACACCTTGCACATGCGCATCGATGGTCGCTGGACATCTGTGTTTACCGGCTCCGTCCTGGGTTTGGATGTCTCCGGCGGACAGCTGCTGATTTGTCTGCAGAGACCGGGCAAAAACTATGTCATTCGGATGGATGCACGGGGTCAGATCCGAGGAATTATCGAGCATCCGGATCTTTCGTTGCCCCGACAGGCGGTAATACAGGGCAACTCCCTTTGGGTTGCCGATCAAAATAACGGGTTATTAAGGATATCGGAAGGGAGGTCTTCTCGAATCTTCCCCAATTCACCCATCAATACGGCGGCGGGCGATATCATGGTCTTCGAAGATCAGGTGTGGGCAGCGGCGGGAGCCGTGAATGATGCATGGAATTACACCTACAATCCCAATGGACTCTACCGACTTACGGATGCAGGTTGGTCGAACATCAACCTCTATGTCCGGTCTGTATTGGACAGTCTGCTGGACCTGGTAGCATTGGCCGGGGATCCGGTTTCAGGTTCGGTCTTTGCTGGTTCCTTTGGTGGTGGTCTGGTGGAGATCACCTCAAACAATGACATCCGTATTTTTAAACAGGGTACGGGATTACAGGAGACGGTCGGTGACCGCGGATCCTTTCGTGTGTCCGGATTGGCAGTCGATAAGGAAGGAACCCTCTGGATCTCCAATTATGGGGCTCCACAGAACCTGGTGGCCAGAAAGAAAGACGGTAAATGGATACGTTTCACTATCCCCTTTCTGCATACGGAGAATGCCGTTTCACAGATACTCATCGATGAATTCGGTTATAAATGGATTGTGGCACCCAAGGGGAACGGACTTTTCTGTCTGGATGACCGGGGTACGCCCGACAATCCTTCCGATGACCGGTGGAGATTTTTCAGACAGGGGGTTGGGCAGGGAAATCTTCCATCTTCAACCGTGCAATGTATTGCCCTGGATCGGGATGGATTCCTTTGGGTGGGTACTTCCAAGGGCGTATGTATCATCCAATGTCTTGAAGATCCCTTTTCAGCTGCTTGCGAAGCTTTTCAGCCGGTGGTGCAGCTCGACCGTTTTGCGGGCTATCTGTTTGGAGACGAAGAGGTCAGGACGATCGCCGTGGATGGTGCCAACCGTAAGTGGATCGGAACCCGAAACGGAGTCTGGCTGGTGGGGATGGACGGTTCAAGGATCATTCACCGCTTTACCGAACGGAACAGTCCGTTGCTGAACGACCTGGTGCACCGCATTGCCGTGGTGCCACTGACGGGAGAGGTTTTCATCTCCACGTTTGATGGCATCTGTTCCTTTAGGGGTACGGCGACGACGTCAGAGGCTACTGCAGGAAAAGTAGTGGTATTTCCGAATCCTGTTCCTCCGGGTTACAGCGGTACCATCGCCATCAGGGGGTTGATGCAGGATGGCATAGTGAAGATTACGGAACCCGACGGACGACTAGTGCATCAAACCCGTGCCCTTGGAGGACAGGCCGTATGGAATGGTCTGAATTACCGGGGGGAACGGGTCGCCAGCGGAGCGTATCTTGTCATCGCAACAGATGATACGGGGCGGGAACGCTTAGTGACCAAAGTGTTCATTGTCCGGTGAGGGCGGTGTCATCAAAAGAATAGCATGTTACACAAGACCCGGGGCATCGTCGTCAGGCAGGTTAAATACGGTGAAACGAGCTTGATCGTGACCATTTTTACGGAAAAGTTCGGCATGCAGAGTTATATGGTGAAGGGGGTACGAAAGTCGGGCATTAGTTCCGGCTTACGTGCCAGCCAGTTCCAGCCGTCAAACATACTTGATCTGGTGGTCACACATCATGACCGGCAGGGTCTGCATCATATCCGGGAATGCCAGTGGGCGAGGCTTTATCGGACCATTGACCGGGATATTCGGAAGCAGACGGTCGTCATCTTTATGATGGAGGTTTTGCAGAAATGCCTGAAACAGCCTGATCCCATGACGGAGCTGTTTCAATTTACGGAGGATGCACTGGTCGGGTTGGATGAAGCTGAACCGTTGGTATCTGCAAATTTTCCGATTTTTTTTGCGTTGCACCTGACTCATTTCTTTGGATTCAGGATGGAGGATTCTACAGTCCCCGAGCCCTTTTTCCTGGATCTCCAGGAGGGGATCTTTATTCCGGAGCCCCCCGATCATCCCCACTGGGCGGATCCGGTCATTAGTGATCGGATCAGTCAGTTTCTGAAAGTCACGATGCCGTCAGATCTCCCGGAGATTCCCTTGAACCGGGACCTCAGACGTCAACTGCTGGAGGTATGCATGCAGTATTATCGACTACATCTCTCTGATTTCGGGCCATTAAGATCCCTGCCGGTTTTACAGACATTATTAGATTGAAAGGGACTGTGCATTTTCAACAAATCCGTTGTACAGACAGTTGATCATCCAACAGGATGACCCCAGGTGTTTTTCCTATCCGGAAACTGCCCAGTTCGTTTTCAAAGCCGAGGGCGGCAGCACCGTTGGAGGTAGCCCATTTCAGAACCTGTTCTACAGCTAAGGAGGGGAATGCCTTCAGCAGGGTGTTGAGTTCCGATGCAATACTTAAACCATCGTTGCTGGCCAGGCTGTCCGTGCCAATGACAATATTTCGATCATCGGCCAACAGCAAAGAGACCGGTGGCAAACTGCCTTCAATAAAAAGATTGGCATTCGGGCACAGGCAATAGTGAATGGATAGGCCTCTTTCACGTGCCATGTTGTCGGCAAATGACAGGTCATCTTCAGTCGTGTATGTATTATGCACCAGGATGATGCGTTGCCTGCCGTTGAAGTAAGGAAGTACCGACATTAGACTTGATTTTCCCGTTACAGAGACCGGGTTCTCTGTCAAGCCAATCGACCGGTAAAAATCAAGGAAGGGGCCGGTCCCGTGTCTGAATAACTCATCTTCTGCCTGGGATTCCTGACTGTGCAGGGAGACGGTTTCTCCCGTTGTTGCCAGGTTGATGTTTTGGAAACTCAGCGGACTTACACTGTAAGGTGCATGTGGAGCGAGCGAGGCGGGAGAGGGTGGTTGTCTGTTCCGGATATGTGAGCGTGTCTCCCGGAATCTGTCCCGTATATCGGTAAAATATGCCAGACGTTGTGCTGCGCCTTCATCCCTGCTACTCAGTACTTCGATGAAGTTGTACCATCTGATGCGGCTGGCGGCCTTCACGGGGATGGAGTCTGCGGTGTTACAGATGTCTCCCATGGCCTGTATGCCTGCCTGATACATTTCCCGATCCGCCCGGAACATAGCATCGAGGATCTGAGCCGGATCGAAGCCACGCTGTTGGATGACTTGCGTCAGAAATCCAGGAAGGCCGGTTCCGCGTAACATATGCCCTTGGAGGTGACTGAGTTCCAGGTGGCCGTGTACGTTTACGAATCCGGGGCAAAGTGTTCCTTTGTATCGCATGATATCTTCTCCCGCTTCGGCTTCGGGAATGATATCGACGATCTGTCCGTTTGCATCCGTGATCAGCACACGATCGCTCTCCAGCCATTGACAGCCATCGAATATCCTGTCTGCCTTCAATTTCATCCCCGGCATACGATGATTTGGTTAACTTTGTCCCCCTGAAATTACGTCTTCCTGTAACAAAGGTGGACGATCTCACTCTATTCACGCATGCTTGACAAACTAGCCGCAATCAAAGCCAGGTTCGATGAACTCGGTATTGCACTGACCAACCCGGAGATCGTAGGCAATAATCGCCAGTTCGCCCAGGTCAGCAAGGAATATCGTAGTCTCGAGCGTATTGTGCAGGCCTATGAATCCTACCAGCGGCTGCTTGGTGATATTGAATTCAATCGCGAGGCGCTTCATGGTGATGATGATGAGTTGCGCGAGCTGGCCAAACTTGAAGCGGCCGGACTTGACGAACAGCGAGGCACGATGGAGCAGTATATCCGAAATCTGTTGATCCCGAAAGACCCACAAGACGACAAGAATGCGATCATCGAGATCCGGGCAGGAACGGGAGGCGATGAAGCCTCGCTTTTCGCCGGAGACCTGCTCCGAATGTATCTGAGGTATTGTGAAAGAAAGGGTTGGCGAACCAGTATTCTTACGGAGAACGAGGGATCCGTCGGCGGCTTCAAGGAAGTACAACTTGAGGTTGTGGGGGATGATGTGTATGGCATCCTGAAATTCGAAAGCGGCGTGCATCGTGTGCAGCGCGTACCTGATACGGAGGCCAGTGGACGTGTGCATACGAGTGCGGCAACGGTTGCCGTCATGCCCGAAGCCGAGGAAGTGGACGTCGAGATCCGGGAAAGTGATGTGAAGATGGAAACTGCCCGAAGTGGCGGCGCCGGTGGCCAGAACGTGAACAAGGTGGAAACTAAGGTGATGTTGACGCATATCCCCACGGGTACGGTAGTTATCTGCCAGACAGAGCGTACACAGCTGGGCAATCGTGAAAAGGCGATGCAGATGCTTCGCACGCGCCTATATGAAGAACAGGTCCGGAAGCAGGAAGAGGAAATCTCCAGAAGAAGAAAGAGTCTCGTCAGCACGGGTGACCGGTCTGCCAAGATCCGTACCTATAATTTTCCGCAGGGAAGGGTGACGGACCATCGTATCGGTATGACGCTGTATAATCTGGGAGAGGTTATGAACGGCGAAATCCAGGAACTGATTGATGCGCTTCAATTTGCAGAAAATGCTGAGAAAATGGCCCAGCAGCAGTGAGTCCGTGTTGAGTCCACGTTTAAACAAAGCGAAACTGTTCCCTCAATCCCTTTAACATTTCGTTAAGAAAGTTTGTGAACAGTTTGTCATCCAATATTTGTTTTTGAGCATTGTTTTGAAACGTCAACGTACAATCTTGACCTTTCATTAACAGCTGACAGGCAAACCAATGGCGTTTTCAAAGCGTCTAAATCAGGTAAGCAGTCAAATTTCTCATAAGCAGTTAGTTTTGGTTACGGCCCCTATTTCCATAGGGGCTTATTTTTTGTGCTTATTTCTCAGGCTAATGAGCAACCAGGCCAGGGCTGCTCCGGAGAGGTCGGCCAATATATCCAGTCCTTCAAAGGCACGGTTTGTAAAGCCTGCCTGTACGAATTCCATGAGGATGCCATAGCCAGAGGATATGATAAAAAAACGGAAGCCTTTCCCGGGTTGACCAGAAGGTCCGCTGCTCGACCAAAGCCATACAAAGACACCAAACAGGACTACATGTGCCAGCTTGTCCATGTGCGGCAGGCCGAGCATACCAGCATGGGGGATTCCTTCGGATGGGATCACCAGGAGTATAAAAATGAGGCCGGTCCATAAAATGGCCGGCCATTTGCTATTGAATTTCATCGGAGCTGCATATCATGCACCCGTCAGGGCCTGATAGGCTTCATGATCCATGAGCTTATCCAGGTCGGCAGGGTTATCGATTTTCACTTTGATCATCCAGCCATCACCGTAGGGGTCGTTGTTGACAAATTCGGGATTGCCATCGAGTTCGGGATTTTTTTCGAGGATGGTACCACCCACAGGCAGGAACAGGTCACTTACGGTTTTGACCGCTTCAACGGTTCCGAATACCGCTTCTGCGGTCAGTGTTTTTCCAATCGTATCGATGTCCACATACACGATGTCTCCGAGTTGGTCTTGAGCGTGATAGGTGATCCCGATGGTGGCGATGTCTCCATCTACGGATACCCATTCGTGTTCCTTGGAATAGCGCAGGTTGGCAGGGATGCTCATCTTCTTCAGTTTATGCAAGTTTACAGAATTCCGTCGGAACCTTTGTAGAACGGTTTATTATTATGGACTTCATTTCATGAGTTCCGTCTGACAAGTCGCATTTTCAGGATGCTGACGGGCTTGAGTGGTTTATCGTTGCCGGAACGTCCGGTGGTATTCACGTCGGCAATGTGGTCGACAATGTCCATTCCCCAGATCACTTCTCCAAAGATGGTGTACGACTGGTCGAGGTGGGGTGCTCCGCCTTCTGATTTGTAAATTTCGCGATGGGGGCCTGGTATCTTTCGGCCATTGAGGCGGAAGGTCTCCACGGAGTCGAGGCTGATGTCCGTGAATTTTCTTCCCTGCACGATATAAAACTGTGTTCCGCTGCTGGCTTTGGCGGGATTTACCTGGTCGCCCATGCGGGCCGCGGCCAGCACACCTCTTCGATGATACATCGTTTCCCGAATCTCTGCCGGTATAGTGTAGGCGGAATCCCTTACCCTGCGTGGTTTTCGAAGGCTGCTGTCGCGGCTTTTCGGATCTCCGGTCTGAATCATGAATCCTTTGATGACGCGGTGAAAGGCGATGCCTTCGTAAAAGCGAGATCTGACGAGCCGGATGAAATTGTCGCGATGGTTCGGTGTCTCATCTGAGAGGCGAAGTAAAATGGAGCCGAGGGATGTGACCATTTCTACATCCCTCTTTCTGTCTCTTTCCCTGACGCGAAGGGTCGGCATCTGAGCCTGTAGTACCGAGGCGGTGACCAGCAGGCAGGTAAGAAGTCCGGTCTTAAGTATGTGTGTGTATCCCGTGATCATCTTTACGGTCAATCGAGGAATTGTTCCTGCTGAAAATACAACAGTACATGGTCTTTTATGAAATCCTCCTGTTGTTTCAGCGGCATGGGCACGATTTCCTTCAGTTGCCTGAAATGTGGCCAGCCATCCTTATCCACTCCTTCCAGTTCGTAATATCCGCTCGAAGAAAGGACGGTGCAGACGGCTACATGCATCAGATCCTGTTTTTGCTCCTTCGAATATTTATCCTGAGCGGCGCCGAGTTCCTGCAAGCCTATCAGGAACAATACAGATTCAAGGTCGGGTTTCTTCCCGAATCGCTGCATCATTTTCTCTTCCAGTTTCCACCATCTGATCTGGAGGTCGTCTTCCATGTTCATGTGTGCAAAATTAGACAACTCGGGGCAATCGAAGGACGCAGGACCTTTCGGGCGGTTGGTTATCTTTGCGCCAAATTCAGCAATTATGTTGCAGGTCAATCATATTCGTCAATATACGGCATTGGTGAAGGAACGCCTGGCTGTCAAGTATTTTTCTGAACCATCCCTTGTGGAAGAGGTGCTGGCAAGGGATGATGAGCGGAAGCGGGTGCAACAGGCAACCGATGAATTGCTGGCAAGGCGAAACCAGGCTTCCAAGGAGATTGGCGGACTCATGGCTTCCGGCAAGCGCACAGAGGCTGAAGCCTTGAAGGCCGAGGTCACAGCCCTGAAGGATCGCATTGAAGAGAACGAAAAAACGCTGCTGGCTTTGGAGACTACAGTGAGGGAGATGTTGCAGCGGATCCCCAATCTGCCTTACAAGGATGTTCCGGTCGGCCGTACGCCGGAAGATAATATCGTTGTGCGTTCTGAAGGGAGTGTGCCCGAGTTGCACTCCGCGGCCGAGCCACATTGGGACCTGATCAAAGATTATGACCTTGTCGATTTCGAAACGGGGGCCAAACTGACCGGCAGTGGGTTTCCGCTGTACAAGGGTAAAGGCGCCAGGCTTCAGCGTGCCTTGATCCAGTATTTCCTGGATTACAATACCGAGGCGGGTTATACGGAGTTTATCCCGCCGTACCTGGTGAATGAGGCATCCGCATACGGAACCGGCCAGTTGCCAGACAAGGAGGGCCAGATGTACCACATGACCGAGGACAACCTCTATCTGATTCCGACGGCGGAGGTGCCAGTGACCAACATCTACCGGGATGTGATCCTGAAGGCATCGGATCTTCCGGTTCGTATGACGGCTCATTCTCCCTGTTTCAGGCGGGAGGCCGGCAGTTTCGGGAAGGATGTCCGCGGGCTGAACCGGGTACATCAGTTTGATAAAGTGGAGATCGTGGAACTGGTGCATCCCGACACAAGTTATGAAGTCCTTGAGCGGATGGTATCGCATGTGGAAGGCCTGGTAGCCTCCCTGGGACTTCCATATCGCATCCTTCGACTTTGTGGAGGCGACATGGGTTTTGCCTCGGCGATGACCTATGATTTCGAGATCTACAGTGCCGCTCAGCAGCGTTGGCTGGAGGTCAGTTCCGTGTCGAATTTCGAATCATTCCAGGCCAACCGAATGAAGGCCCGTTTCAAGGATGCGGATGGGAAGATCCATCTGTTGCACACCCTGAATGGCAGTTCGCTCGCGTTGCCGCGCATCATGGCCGGCCTGCTGGAGAACAATCAGACAACGGAAGGGATCATGCTTCCAGCCGTGCTTCATCGTTATTTCGGATCGGACAGGATCGATTGAAGCTGATAGATTCGGTTGTTCAGCTTGTCTGAGGATACAGAGCCCTCTGGTCCATCACCCTGAACCAAAGCGGGGGGATAAGGGACAGGATCATCATGCCCGGATAACCTGTCGGCATCTGGGGTGCATCTTCGTGGTGTTTGAGTATCTGATACTTTCTGGAGGCCATGTAATGATGATCGCTGTGTCTGGAGAGTTCGAACAGTACGAGCCTGCCGACGACATGATCGCTGTTCCAGCTATGTGCGGGTCTTGGGCGTTCATAGCTGTCCGCTCCGGTCTTTTTGCGTTGCAGTCCGTAGTGTTCGATGTAGTTGACTGTTTCCAGTAACAGAAATCCGATGACTGCGGCACAAATGAACCAAAGGGCGGTCAGCATGCCAAAAGCCATAGCGATGCCGGCGACTAATCCGATCTGAATCAGCTGGAACATCAGCATTTCGTTGTTCGGATGCCACCATGGGATGTTTTTTTTGTTTCGCTCCAGGTTTGATATCTCCCAGGCCGAGCGGTAAGAACCGATGATGGATCGCAAGTAGAATGCATATACTGATTCACCGGGTCTGGCGCTGCTCGGGTCTTCCGGGGTGCTGACCCGTTTATGATGACCGCGATTGTGCTCGATGTAAAAGTGCATGTAGAGGGAAGTGAGCAGCAGGGCCTTGGCGAGTTGTTGCTCGAAGCGAATGGTTCGATGACCGAGTTCGTGTCCCACATTGATGCCGAAGGTGCCGCAGAGCAGTCCCATGACGAAGATCCTTCCGGCGATCATCCATCCTTCGATGCCTTCCTGTGCAAAGGAGTTTAAAAATAAATACAAGGCCACGTACTGCATCGGTACGATCATGTACAGCAGATAATCGTAGGTGCTGTCTGCCTTTGCGATTTCCTCTTCCGCTGCATCCATGTTGGTGGGATCCGGTTTGAATAGGAGTTCGAGCACCGGTATGCCGATCCATACAACGATAAGCGGCAGGAAGATACCGATATCCTTTGCGAAGAATGCGTTCACCGCCAGGGCATAGATCAGGATCGGGGTGGCGTATTTAAATGCTTTCCAGTTCATTTTCTTATGATTTTTCGCGGCTTACAGCTATTCGGTACAGCAGGAAGGCCATGGCGGCGAAAAGTGCCGTACCCAGCAGGTAGTAGCCATTGGTACCAAGGTTTTCCGAGAGCGTGTGTTCGAGGTTGATACCACCCAGTGACTTGCTGATGCTGTCATTGGCGAAGAGGAAGGCAACGGCCACGCCGGCCAGAGCTCCGCCGGCAACCAGTCCGGTAGCGAAAAGGTTGCCTTTGCGCAGGTCTTCTTCCTCTTCTTCATGGGTTTCGTTCTTGCGTTTGGTGAGTTGCTTATCTGCCAGTCCGCGGATGGCACCCCCGATAAATATCGGCAGGGTAGTGGACAATGGCAGATAGATGCCGATGGCGAAGCTGAGGGCCTTTATGCCGCAGAGTTCCATTACTACGGCGATGGCCACGCCGACGATCACGAATTGCCAGTCGAGGTTGAAGGACAGAATGCCTTTAATCAGGGTAGCCATCAAGGTGGCCTGCGGGGCCGAATATTTATCCGTTCCGATGGCGTGATCGATGCCCTGAGCGACCATCTCAGCGGAGGGTGTGTCGAGGATCTTCACAGTCAGGCCGATGGCGAGGGAGGATACGATGGCACCGATGAACAGGGCCATCTGCTGGTAACGAGGCGTTGCGCCTACGATGTAGCCGGTTTTCAGGTCCTGTGAAGTAGCGCCGGCATTGGCCGCAGCGATGCAGATCATGCCGCCGACTACCAATGCCATGGGCTCGTAGAACTTGCCGGTCCAACCGACAGAGATGAACACCAGGCAGGTTCCCATGAGCGTGGCGATGGTCATACCCGAGATCGGGTTGTTAGAGGATCCGATCAGACCCACGATCCGGGAAGAGACGGTCACGAAGAAGGCACCGAAGATGACGACGAGTACGCCCAGCAGGAGTTTGCTGACGAAGCTGTCGCCGGGTACCTGCGGCAGGATGGTCATGAGCAGGATCAGTCCGAGGGAACCGAAGCCAACGATCTTGATGGACAGGTCTCGTTCGGTTCTGTCGAGGTTTTGGTTGTTTTCTCCTCCGCTGTTCTTCAGGGAACCCACGCTTCCCTTGAAGGAGGAGATGATGGTAGGGATGGTCTTGAACAGCGTGATGAAGCCACCTGCGGCCACGGCTCCGGCGCCGATCTGTCGGACATAGGCACGATAAATGGCCACGGCGTAGTCGTTGAAGGTATGGGTGGCGGGATCCCAACCGCCAGGGCCTCCGGCGGTGGCCAGATCGCTCAGGTATCCGAGTTTGATGAGTTGGAGGGCGATGGTGTCTGCCGGCACGAGGGATGCCAGGAGCGGGTTGAATACAAACCAGGTCAGCACGGAACCTGCGACGAGAATACCAGCGATCTTAGGTCCGATGATATAACCAACGCCTAGGTATTCCGGGGTGATTTCTCCGCTGACCTTGGCAGACGGGAAGAACTTATTGGCCTGCTTCGTCATAAACGAAGGCGTTTCGGCGATGAGGTGCAGGATCTTTTGCAGGAAGGCATAGACCATGGCGATGCCCAGTCCCCAGAAGGCAGTCCGCGCGAAATCGCCGCCTTTTTCTCCTGCCTTGAGTACGGAGGCACAGGCGGTGCCTTCGGGATATGGCAGCGTGCCGTGCTCTTTGACAATCAGCGGTTTGCGCAGGGGGATCATCATCAGGGTGCCCAGGATGCCGCCGAAGATGGCCAGGGTGAGGATGGTGATGTAATTGAAATACTGGGCACTGGAGGGTTCGCTCAGAAAAAGGAAGCCTGGCAGGGTGAAGACCACGCCGGCGGCGATGCTTTCTCCAGCGGACCCGGTTGTCTGTATGATGTTATTTTCGAGGATGGTGGTACGTAGGAAGAGTTTGCTCAGGGCGATGGCCATGACAGCGATGGGTATAGAAGCCGAAACTGTGAGGCCCGCTTTCAGCGCGAGGTACACGGTGGAAGCTCCGAAGATGATGCCGAAGGCGGAGCCGACGAGCACCGCTTTGAGCGTGAATTCCTTCATCTGTGTTTCTGAAGCCACAAAGGGCTGGAATTTCTTTTCAGACATGGCCGTCGTTTTGGTTGATGCCGGAAGATAGTGAAAATAAAAAAGACACCGCAAGGCTAAGCCCCGGGTGTCTTTTGATTATTTCCGACCCTGGCATCAGTCTTTCATGAGGGTCTGCAGCCAGCGGGTGAGCAGGAACAGGATGAGCGCAGCCACACCGGACATGACGACGAAGAGCATGAAGAAGTCGTACAGCGTATTCATTTCATATCCCAGGAATTGGGTTGTCTTACCCTCCGGGTACAGGGCGCTCAGCACGCCGGCCAGTTTGTTGGCAAAGGCGTTGGCGAGGAACCAGACGGCCATGAGCAGGGAGGCGAACTTGAGCGGGGCCAGTTTATTGACCAGTGAGAGGCCGATAGGCGAAAGGCAGAGTTCACCCATGGTATGCATCATGTACATGCCGGTCAGCCAGATCATGCTCACCTTGATGCCTGGCTGGACGCTGTTCACGCCGAAGGCGATCCAGAGGTAGCCGAGGCAGAGCAGGAGTAGTCCGATGGCCATTTTTGTTGGGGAGGAGGGCTCGTGACGGCCTAGTTTCAGCCAGAGCCAGGCAAAGATGGGGGCGAGTGCCACCACGAAGATCGAGTTCAGCGACTGGAAGAGGCTGGCGGGTACGGTATCCATTGAAAGGGTGGAATTTCCATCCATCAGCAAGGTAACGTTGCCATAAACGGTGCCGGCGGCCAGCAGCGCCAGTAGCCCGAAAACGGTCGTCCTGAGTGCGCCTTCATCAGCACCCAGTCCGGCAGCGGCTTTCCTGTACAGGGTATAGACATAATACAGCAATCCGGCGGATAGGAGGTGGATGCTCCAGGTGGGGATGCTTAATCCCAGACTTCGGTCGGTCTGTTCGTCGGCGAAGAAGGTAAGCGAGGCACCAGCCTGTTCGAAGGCGCTCCAGAAGAAAACGACGAAGAAGGAGACGATGAAGATGACGGCGATCCTTTTCTTTTCGAGCAACGAAAGGGATTTATCGGAGAAAACCACAAATCCGATCAATGCCAGGGCTCCAATGAGCAGATAGGAAAGGAAGCTGAAGACATTCGCATCCACATAGAGGAGTCCGATCATCAGCACGGATAACAGGGCCAGTCCGACGGTCATGAAAATCGGGCGGGTCCACCACCTGGGGGCGTGCGCCGGTGTTTCACCGAGTGGTTTTCCATCAGCATCGATGATGTATTTCTGCTGAAAAACATATTGGACGACCACGCTGAGGAGCATACCGATACCGGCGGCCAGAAATGCCCATTTGAAATCGGCCGGATTTCCGGTATCGCCCACCAGTCCGCATACAAAAGGACCCAGGGCACCACCTACGTTGATGCCCATGTAAAAGATGGTATAAGCGGGGTCTATCCTCCTGTCATTCTTGGGATAGAGTTGCCCGACCAGTGAGGAGATGTTAGGCTTGAAGAATCCGTTGCCCGCGATCATGAAACCAAGTCCGGAGAAGAAGAACAAGGAGGACAGAGACTGGTTGGAGTCGTAGAGTGAACCGCAGAAGAACAGCAGGATTTCCCCGATGGCCATTACCAGTCCGCCAGCGATGATCGATCGCTTGTTACCCCAATATCTGTCAGAGATATAGCCACCGATCAGCGGGGTGAGATAAACCAGGGAGGTGTAACTGCCATAAAGATTGGAGGCGAATACCTTGTCGAACAGCAGGGCCTTGGTCATGAAGAGTACCAGGATG